>JBBRHN010000233.1:0-4642 GCA_038222685.1 Chthoniobacterales bacterium
CACAAAACCTCCCGTCTCTCCCATCACGATCGATTTTCCGTGATCCGCAAAGGAATACTTGGCCACCGCAAAAGCGATTCCTCTTTTAAGCAACTCGCTCTCAGTCGCCCCGACGCTTGCGAACTGCGGTTCTGAGAAAACCGCAAACAGCTTCAGACGATAGTCGATTAGCTCGTCAGCATCCGAGCGCTTGCCCAAAAACCGCGCCGCATTGCGCGCCGCAATCTCACCTTGCTGGATCGCCACATGCACGACTTCCAACGGCCCGCAGACATCGCCCGCGGCGAAAATATTTTTCCGCGACGTGCGTTGATCGGGTGTTGTCGCCAGACGTCCCGCCGCGATTTCCACCCCAGAGTTGCCGATCACATCAAGCGACGCCCGCCGACCCAGCGCGTTGAGCAACCTCACGCTCTCGATGCGTTTCAGCTCACCCTCATGCTCAAAAATTGTCGTAAACCCGGCATCACCGGCCTCGATGGCAACAAGCTTCGTTCCCACAAAAATCTCGATCCCCTCTTCGCGCATCCCCATAGCCATAGCCTCCGCGACATCCGCATCGGAGCCGCTCAAAAGCTGCGCACTCCGCTGAATGACCGTCACTCGCACACCCAGATTCGCCGCATAACACGCCAGTTCCAGTCCCACGGGACCGCCGCCGAGCACGGTGAGCGACGACGGAAGCGACTCGCACTCGAGCACGTCATCGCTCGTCCAGCAGCCGGACTCCGCCAGCCCCGGCACGGGCGGCACCGCGACCACCGACCCTGTTGCGATGAGAAAACTCCGGGCCCGCACCGTGCGCGTTCCGCCTTCCTGCAGCGCGACACTCACCGTCTCCGCGTCCACAAACTCCGCCGCGCCCCGGAGCAAATCAAACGTCCCTGCCTCCAACTGCCCGCGCCGATAATCCGCAAATTCTCCGACCATTCGCCGCTTCCGCGCGATGATCTCTCTCGCATCGAATCCGATCTCCCCCGCGCGCAATCCAAATTCCTCCGCCCGCCGCAGCACGCGATACCGGTGCGCGGACTCGATCAACGTTTTGCTCGGCATGCATCCGCGCAAAATACACAGCCCGCCCAAATGAGCCGCACCGTCAATCACCGCCGTGCGAAGCCCCTCCGCCACCGCCGTGCGCGCCGCCGCATACCCCGCGCTGCCACCGCCCAATACCACAAAGTCGTAGTCGAACATTCCTCATTCACGCACATCCCGGCCTGAAACGAAAGCTCGCTGCGCGCTTCCCTTCACATCCACGAAAGTGCCAATCCACAAACCGCGCACACTGCCATCACGGGAATGATGCCGACCTTAAAAACACGCAACGCGACAAACGCAATAATCGCCATCACCCCGGCAAACCAATCGACCTCCCCATCAACCCAAATCGCGTGCATCGAAAACTGAACCCCCAGATTCAAAATCACACCCACCACCGCCGCCGTGATCGCAGTCAGCGCGGCACTCAGACGCGGCATGTTCCCGATCTTTTCGACATACGGTCCGCCAAGAAAAATAAACAAAAACGAAGGCAGAAACGTCACCCACGTCGTCAGCAGCGCACAGACCGTTGCCGACAACATTGGATCGAGACCTGCCGGATGCTGCCAGCCGCCGACGAACCCGACAAACTGCAGCACAATGATCAGCGGGCCGGGCGTCGTTTCCGCCAAGGCCAGCCCGGCCATCATTTGCGGATGCGAAAGCCACTGATGCGTCTCGACCGCTTGCTGCGCAACATACGGCAGCACGGCATACGCACCGCCGAATGTCACCAGCGCTGCCTTGCTAAAAAACAAGCCCTGCTGCGCCGCCGCGCTTTGCCAGCCGAGCCAGCCAGCCACAGCGAAGATCGGAACCCACCAAAGCACCAGGCAGAGCGCCAAAACTCCACACGTCCGTTTCCACGAAGATTCCGGCATCGCGGGTAGCACCGCGCAGGCCGCTTCTTCGCCCACGCCATGCTTTCCATGAACCCCCATCGCAGGGAATTGATTTGGAAAAAAACGGTGTCCGATTCCCCCGAGCAACCCTGCTCCGAGAACGATCAACACAAACGAAACCCCGAAAAAATAAATCGCCACAAACGCCCCCGCCGCGAGCGCGATCAGCGTCCGGCTCCGCAACGCCTTCCCCCCCAGCCGCAACACCGCGTCGGCGATCAGTGCCACCACGGCCGGCATCAATCCGTGAAAAATCGCGTCAATCCAAGCGAGCTCCCCGCCAGCCATGTAAAGCCAGCTTAGCCCAAAGAGAATCGCCATCGACGGCAAAACAAAAAGTGCCCCCGCCGCAATGCCCCCCCGCGCTCCATGCAAACGCCAGCCAAGATAAGTCGCGAGTTGCTGTGCCTCCGGCCCCGGAAGCAGCATGCAAAAATTCAGCGCGTTGAGAAAGTGTCGCGACGAAATCCACCGCTTCGTCTCGACCAACTCCCTGTTCATGATCGCAATCTGCCCAGCCGGCCCGCCGAAGCTGATCAATCCCAACTTCAGCCAAAACCGCACCGCCTCGCGAAACGACGGAAACCGCGGCGGCCCGTCGTCGCCCACTTCCGCTGCATCATCACGAGCCACCAGCGCGACTTCTTAGAGTGCCGCCAGCGCAGCCTGCACCTTCACGAAGTCCGGCAAATCCGTCGGGGCCGGAGTCTGCTCGGAGTAAACAATCAGCCCGGCCTGATCGACAACGAAGGCAGCCCGTGCCGACGTATCGCCGATGCCCGCGAGACCCGGAAACACCACGTCGTAAGCCCTGGTGACCTCTTTGTTCAAATCGCTCACGAGCGTGATCGTGATGTTTTCCTTCTTCGCCCATGCGTCTTGCGCGAACGGACTGTCCACACTGATTCCGACTACCTCCGCGTTCAGCTCCGCATATTTCGAGAGCCCCGCCGAGATGTCGCACATCTCCTGCGTGCAAACGCCCGTAAACGCCAACGGGAAGAAAAGTATCACCGTCGCTTTTTTGCCAAAGTTCGCCGAAAGCTTGATATCGACGAGTCCGTCTTTGCCAAGGGATTTAAGAGTGAAGTCCGGTGCCTGAGTTCCTTTTTCGAGTGCCATAATATTTTTGTTAAGTTGAGCCGGAAATCTGCGCGCCCCCCGCGCCCGTGTCAACCGTTTCCCGCTGTTGCCCCCGCTGTGGGCGCATCTCCGAAATGTGCAAAGACGCATCTTCACACGAGCGTAGGCATCTTGCCCGCTTTCATTTGGTTTGCATATTTCGGAGATGCGCCCCTCGCTATTTTCATTGGAACCGCAGAATCAAACATCTGACCGCCACCCCAGCGCTCCCGAGAAAGCATTTCCCATTTCGAATTTCCCCAAAACAATTCCATTGATTCCCGTCCTCACAGTCACACTCTCGCCCCCCGCCAAAATGGCCAGACCCACCGGTTGTCGTGATGAGCATGCGCCCGTGGGGATCAGGGTCGACGAATTTCTTAAAGTAGCCCGCGACGATCAAGTTCGAGGTTGGTTTTATTGGTAACACACCGCTTTTGCGCGGGCAGGTTTGTCAACTTTTGCACACTGACCCCCAGTTCCTGACCCCCAGTTCCCCTCGCCTATGCCCCGGTGTGTTGGTCGTCGAAGTTGAGGTAGGTGTAGAGGGTGAGGCTTTTTTCGTAGTCGTCGAGCAGGCGCATGGCCTCGCTGGGTTTGAGGCGGTCGGATTTGATCGCTGCGTCGACCTGGGCTTTCATCTTGCGTCCGAGTTCGTTGACATCCCATTGGGTGAGGCTGAGAACCTGGCCGATCGTGCTGCCGGCGAGGACTTCCTCGATGTAGTAGCCGGACTCCTCATCGTCATCGAGATAGATGTGCATTTCGTTGACTCGTCCGAAGAGATTGTGGAGGTCGCCCATGATGTCCTGATACGCACCGGCGAGGAAAAATCCGACATAGTAAGGATGACCTGGTTGCCAGCGATGGAGCGGGAGGGTTTCCTTCACATCTTGAAGGTCAATAAACTTGGCGACCTTACCGTCAGAGTCGCAGGTGATGTCAACGAGGGTGGCGTTGCGGTCGGGTAGTTCGTTGAGCCGGTGGATGGGCATCACCGGGAATAATTGGCCAAGCGCCCAATGATCGAGGAGGGACTGAAACACGGAGAAGTTGCAAAGGAATTGGTCGCCCAGAGCGATTTCCATTTCTTTCACTTCCTCCGGGACATACCGCATGGTGCGGAACATCTCGACGATGCTCTCGGCAATTTGCCAGTAGATCGTCTCCACGCGCGCTTTTGCCGGGAGCTCGAGAAGGCCAAGGTCGAACATCGACTGCGCACGTTCGCGGATTTCCTGCGCGTCGTGGAGATTTTCGAGGCGGTTCTTTTTGGTCAGATCGTTGCGGATTTCCAGCATGTCGTGCACAATTTGCGGATCGTCGGATGCGGGGACCACCGCGTCGTGGCGGTTATTTTTTTCGATTGAGCCAAAGGTTTCAACGATGAGAACCGAGTGGTGCGCGACAATCGCGCGTCCGCTTTCACTCACAAGCGTCGGGTGGGCGACGGATTCGGAGTCGCAGACGTCCATGACGGTATAAACGATGTCGCGTGCGTATTCGTTGAGCGAGTAGTTCGTCGAGCTATCAAATGTCGTCCGCGAGCCGTCGTAGTCCACGCCGAGTCCGCC
>JBBRHN010000234.1:0-4638 GCA_038222685.1 Chthoniobacterales bacterium
AATCTCGATCTTTGCCCCGTGCTCGACATTTCGTTCGACGACGAAGCCGACAACTCACTTCGCGGACGTTGTTACGGACGCACCGTTGCAGAGGTCATCGCCAAGGCGGGAGCTTTCAACGACGGGCTCCGCGCGACTGGCGTTCTTTCCTGCGGCAAACATTTTCCCGGATACTCGTCGGCCGGGCTGGATCCCCACCACGAACTCCCGCGGCTCGAACGCTCCCGCCAGGAAATGGAGGAATGCGAACTCGCCGTTTTTCGCGCGTTTGCGAAGTCCGTTGATTCGATGATGATCGGCCATATCGCCATCTCGGGACTCGATGAAGTCGCCCGCCCAGCCTCGTTGTCGCCAGAAATTGTCACCGAGTTGCTAAAGAACGACCTTGGCTTTGAGGGGCTCGTCATGACCGATGACCTCGATATGGGTGCGATTCTCAATCACTACGGATTCGATGAAACCATGCGCCTCGGCATCGAAGCTGGCAACGACCTGCTCATGATTTGTCATCGTCTCGAAACGGCCGCCGCCGCGCGAAAAGCCATCGAGCCACTCGGCGACCGTCTCGCGCCCGCCCTTGCCTCTGTTGCCAAATGCAAAGTCACTCTCCCCGCGCCCGATCCTTTTTCCGTCGCCGACTTTGAACGCATTGACGCCGAAATCTTAGATCTGCGCGTCGCCGTGCTCGGTGCCGAGGCGGCCGGGCAACGGAGCCCCGAGGACGGCAAACGCTCGCCCGTGGAACTCTACTAACCCGCCCTCAACGGCGGCGTTTTTTGGCTCCGAAGCTGTAGCCCTTCATCGTCCGAACACCCTTCGCCGCCTTGAGTGCTGCGGCGGCCTCAACTTCGTTGAACAACGCTGTATAAACGTAGTTGAAGTTCTCCAGTTTAAGGCGAGGGACGGATTGGCTGATGAAACGTTCGATGTCTTTGACGTGCGGAAGTTCCTCCGCGATGACAATCGTAAACGCGTCGCCAACTTTCTGCGCGCGGCCCGTTCGTCCGATGCGATGAACATAATCCTCAGGATGCTGCGGCACATCGTAGTTGATCACATGGCTAACCCCTGCAACATCGATGCCGCGTGCCGCGATATCCGTCGCGACCAGCACTTCATAACGTCCAGCTTTGAATCCCTCCAGCGCATCCACCCGCTCGGTCTGCGTGCGGTTCGAGTGCAGCGTGGCCACGGAATGATTGTTCTTTTTCAACTGCCGCGAGATACGATCCGCGCCGTCCTTGGTTCGGCAAAAAATCAAAACGCTGTCGAAGTTTGTGCGTTCGAGAAGCGCGATGAGAAGGTCGAACTTTTGATCTGCCGCGACGGGGTAAAACGCGTGGTTTACTGTCTCGGCCGGTGAGCGCTGCACGCCGATCTCTATGCGATCGGGATCGCGCAAACACCACGAGGCGAGACGCCCGATTTCGTCAGGTATCGTCGCCGAAAAAAGCAGAGTCTGGCGCTCTTTGGGGCACGCTTCCACAATGCGGCGGACGTCGGGCAAAAAGCCCATGTCGAGCATACGATCTACCTCATCCAAAATCAAAAATTCCAGTTTGGATAAGTCCACCGCGCCCTGCTGCATGTGGTCAAGCAGGCGTCCGGGCGTCGCCACAACAACATCCACTTTCCTCGCCAAATCTTCCTTCTGTTTACCGTAGCCAACGCCGCCGTGGATGAGCGTGACCTCCGTGTGCATGAAGCGCATGTAATCGCGAAACGCCGTCTCGACTTGCATCGCTAGTTCCCGCGTAGGTTCCAGAACCAGACAGCGAATCTGCGAGTCGGTGTGGTTGAGCTTCGAGAGAACCGGCAGCGAAAAGGCAGCTGTTTTTCCCGTCCCGGTTTGTGCCGAGGCGATGAGATCGCGCCCGGAGAGAATCACCGGAATGGCGCGAAGTTGAATAGGAGTTGGTTCGGAGTAGCCCATCCGTTGAGCCCCGTGAAGGACGGGTTCGGAAAGGCCGAGATTTTGAAATGACATATATACGGTCGGGGTGGGTGAATAACAGTTTCTACAGATCAAGCCAGACATTTACCTCGAATGGCAAAAAAGAAGCGATGGCACCCACTTGCCCATCGAGTGCGAAATGTTCGACGTAAACGGGCCTCCCGTCAAGGCGTGCCCCCTGCGGACCATTGGTCACAGCCGCTTCGAGCCCGCCTGCAATGCCCGCCCCGGACAGCTTCAGCATCGCTTCTTTCGCCGTCCACATTCGAAAAAAAACATCCCGCCCGCGCGCTCCCGACTCCTCAATCTGGAGGCTCTCTGAGGGACAGAAAAAACGTTTGGCGATGCCGTGAAAGTCTTCGCACCGGGCCGGACTTTCCAGATCAATGCCAACCTGCTCCGAAGCAAATGCCGCCACCACCTGCGATCCGCAATGACTGAGATTGAAGTGGAGCGAATCTGCGTTTGCCAAGTAAGGTTTGCCTTCGTCCGAAAAGCCGAAGGCAACATCGCCGGGTGCAATCCCGAGGTATCGCGAACACGCTTCGCGCAAACCCGAACGGCCCTTTAAGAATGCTTCGCGCGCGACTTGATTAATAAATCGATCAGCCCTCGCCTGCTCGCTGGCACTCAGATATCCGGACGCCATTTGAGCAAATACCCAGATATGGACTTCTCCAGAGCTAGGCATTGGAAGAGAATGCGGTGCTTTAATAAACTGAGGATTTAGCATAAAAACACTTGCGCTTCTGAGCATCGCATGTCTTTCTAATAGCTGCAATGGAAGTATCACACATCACAGTCCCTGTATTACGCAGACTCCTTACTCTTTCTGAAAAGAAAGAATCCCTGCTTAACGAAATTGGATCGATCGATAAGGAAATCGTATCCCTCACGTCCGGCAAGCCCGCCGCAGCAGCACCAAAAGCCGCTGCTCCGCAAGCCGCAGCACCTCAAGTCGCTGCTCCTAAAGGCAAGCCCGGTCGCCCGCCCGGCAAAACCGGCAAACGTGGCAAGCGCGGAGCTCTGAAAGAGAAAATCCTCGCCCTCCTCGCCGACGCCGGCGAAGCAGGAGCCCGCGTCAAAGACATCGCAATCAAACTCGGCGCAAAGCCCCAGAATATCCACGTCTGGTTCAGCAGCACCGGTAAGAAACTTGCTAACGTCAAGCGTGTGGACGCCGGACATTACAAGATCGTGAGCTCCGCAAAAGCCGCTTCGGCTCCCGCTTCACCGTTCTTCAAGGCTCGCAGAGGCCGTAAGCCTTCCAAGTAAGCTCGTCTTAAACCAAGGAAAAGTTTTTCCGCGAAAGGGTGTCATCCTCCGGGTGACACCCTTTTTTGTATCTCGCGTGCAGTCTTGATCTCTCGAATGCTGGGAGCGAAAGTCCATCCATGATTAAAGCACTCGCTCACGTTTGCCTCCTTTCGCGCGACCTCGACCGCACGCTGGACTTTTACATGGAAACCCTCGGACTCAGCAAGGGATTCGACTTTTTCAGGGACGGCGCTTTGTTTGGATTTTACCTTCGCGTCGCTGACGGACAGTTCATCGAAGTCTTCAAAACCGACGACTTATCTCCCGAGCCGACGGCCCGTCGCATCACTCATCTTTGCCTCGAAGTGGACGACATTGACGTCATGCGCGCGCGCCTCGTTGCGAAAGGCATCGAGGTCACAGAGAAAAAACTCGGAGCCGATGCAAGCTGGCAGATTTGGACCAAAGATCCCGACGGCACGCCAATTGAGTTTCACCAATACACGGACGAAAGCTGCCAGCTCACGGGCCGGGTCTGCGTCGTCGATTGGTAATCCCTCATGAGTTCTGAATTTGTTCCGTTCGCCTCAGACTCGCTCATGTGGCGGATCAATCGGGAGCGGATCGTTTTGCTGGGCGGGCCCGCTGCCGCCGTGCTCCAGGTCGCCCATCCGCAGGTCGGTCGCGGCGTCGCGGCGCACAGTCAGTTTCGATCGGACACGATGGGCCGCCTTCATCGCACGCTGGACGCTGTTTACACCGTGGCGTTCGGCACCGCCGAAGAAGTGGAGTCGGTCCGCCGTGCCGTGGCTGGTGCGCACAAAGCCGTGCGCGGCGTTGGGTATTCCGCATTCGATCCCGGGGCGCAGTGGTGGGTGCTTGCGACGCTGATCATGGGCAGTGCCAACATGTATCGGCGCTTTGTCGGCGAACTGACCGCCGTCGAGCTGGATCAGTTTCTCGCGGAAAACGCCCGCTTCGGCGAGGTCTTTGGATTGTCGCCAGAAGCCGTGCCGACGCGCTGGAGCGAATTCGAAGCGTATTGGCAGGACATGATGAGCGGGCCATTGCTTGGCTCGGATCCGGTTTCCGCCGACGTCGCGAAGGCCGTCATTCGCCCAGATGCCCCATGGACAATGCGTCAACTCTCACCCGTCTTCCACGCGTTGACGCTGGAATACCTTAGCCCGCCCGTCGCTAAACGGTTGTGCCTGGCTCCGGGCCGCGCCCAGCACGCGATCTGGGCGCTACTCGACCGTCTGCTACCTGGCGCTCTCCGGCTTTGCCCGCCCCCACTCCGCTATGCGCCGCAATATCTTGCCGCGATTCGCAGAGCCGGACGAAATTAAAGTTTGTTAATCGCCTTACGCAGCACCGAAGTGCTGGTGCCGAGGACGTCGGCCAGCGAAGACGAGGCCTTGTTTAGC
>JBBRHN010000235.1:0-4606 GCA_038222685.1 Chthoniobacterales bacterium
CGCGCACACCCCGGATCCGAGAATCAAACTTTTCATCGCGGGCGACGACTCAGAGAAGCCTCGCTATCTCGCTCGGGCTGCCGCTCTCGGCATCAGCCAACGCGTTGTTTTCGGCGGCTTCCGCCGCGACGTGGCGCCCGCGCTCGCAGCCTGCGACGTGTTCCTTTTTCCCAGCCACTACGAGGCGTTCAGCCTGGCAACCATCGAAGCCGCCGCCTGCGGACTCCCCATCCTCGCCAACGAAATCAATGGCACCGAGGACTTCGTGCAGCCGGGTCTTACAGGAGAATTTCTCCCGCGCGAACCCGAAGCTATTGCCCGCCTCCTTGAGAGTTTCGCGGGGCAGCCGGAAAAGTGCCTTGCGATGGGAGCGAATGCCCGCAAGCTCGTCGCCCGCGAATACACCTGGGATCACATCGCCGATCTCACCGAACAGGCCTACGCGTGGTTCGCGGACCACCAAACCCGCAGCCCGAGTCCATCGATCGCATGGTTCGCCACCAAGGGCACCGGCACCAACGAAGCATTCCGCCTTCGCGAGCTTCTGTCGCGCGTCTCGCCAGCTAACGAACTCCACTTTAACAAATCCTCGAAACTTTCCAGCCTTCGCGCACTTTTAGGCGAACTCGAAGCAGAGCGCCCGAGCCTTGTGGTCATGGAAGGCACTGGCATTGCGGGCGGTCTCCCCTGCCTTCTGGCCCGCATGCTGTTCGGAATTCGTTACGTCGTGAGCAGCGGCGATGCCGTCGGACCGTTTGCTCGCGCTCACCACCCCGTTCTTGGCATCGCGTTTGAAATCTACGAACGGTTGCTCTGTGGTTTTTCAGCGGGATTCATCGGCTGGACGCCTTACCTCGCCGGGCGCGCGCTCGCCTTTGGCGCGCCGCGCGCAATGACGGCCCCCGGGTGGACGTTGGGCGGCGCGGCCTCGACTGCACGGGAACCTCACGCACGCAAAGATGCTCTGCTCGTCGGACTCGTTGGCAGTCTCGACTGGGCACCACGGCAACAGTGGTGTTACGGAATGGATCTCGTTCGAGCCGCGCGGCGTCTCCTACGCACCGATCTCCACGTCGTAATCATCGGCGCAGGTTCCGGCGTCGAACACCTCAAACGCGCTGCTGGCCCTCTGCTTGATGTCCGCATTTTTATCCCCGGCCCCGTCGCACTCAGCGAAGTTGTCAGCACCATGTCAGAGTTCGACGTGGCCAGCCTTCCCCAGAGTGTCGATGGCGTCGGATCCTACCGATACACGACCAAGCTCCCCGAATATGCTGCGGCCGGACTTCCAATCATCACTAATCAAACCCCTATGTCCTACGACCTCGGTGCGGGTTGGATGTGGCGATTGCCCGGCGACGCGCCCTGGAAAGAGGAATACCTCGATGCGTTGACGGAGCTTCTTGAAACCTTGACGCCTGATTTGATTGCTGAAAAACGCGCACATATCCCGAAGTTGGATGCATTGTTCGACCGGGAGGCACAAATCGAGCGCGTCACCGGGTTTATTAATGATATTCTCCTTTCAATGAAACCTGAAGCCCATGCGCCTTCGAAGTCCTGAGTTGCTCTGGAGCATTTCGCGTTCGCTGCATCGGCGCGGGCACTTCTTTACGGCGCGTGGCGTCAAGACATTGAACTGGCTCATCCACAAGTGCCTGCTCCCCGCTGAGGCAATTGTCGGCGCGCGAATCTCTCTTGAACACTACGCGCTCGGTATCGTAATGCATCCGCAGGTCGAGATCGGCGACGACTGCCGCATATACCATCACGTCACTCTCGCGGCAGAATCTGCAATCGGGTCAGGCCACAAGATCATACTGGGCAACAACGTCACCATCGGCGCACACAGCATCGTCATCGCCCGCACAAACAACTCGCTCAGTATCGGCGACTCCAGCCTGCTCGGTGCCGGGTCCGTGCTCACTAAGTCCATCCCGCCTAGCCAAGTCTGGGCCGGCAACCCCGCCCGATTTCTCAAGAACGTCTCTTCCGACTTCGCTGTTGCCAAATCTGTGGACGGCGAATAACAACCGTCTTCATAAATGAGCAAAGCCCTGGTCACCGGCGCCGCCGGATTTGTCGGAACCAACATGATGCCGAAACTTCTCGAAGAAGGCTTCGATGTCATCGGCGTTGATTCCCTCACACGTCGCGGAACAGATTCCAACCTCGCGATGCTTGCCTCGAAGTTTCCGAAACTCGATCTCCGCAAACGCGAGATCGAGGACATGCCATCGGTCATTTACAGCGAGCGCCCCGATATTGTTTTCCACTTCGCGGCGCAGGTGGCCGTGACATCCAGTGTGGACAACCCCACCCGGGATTTCAAAATCAACGCCGAGGGATCGTTTAATGTGGCGAGGGCGGCCGCGGAAGTCGGTGCCGCCATTATCTACACTTCGACCAACAAAGTTTACGGCAATAACACCAACGCCGTCGAAATCGTCGAAAAGGAAACCCGCTACGAGTTTGGCGAACCTTTCGCCGGTCGCGGCCTTCCCGAGACGTTTTCCATCGACGCCGCGCATCACACGCCCTACGGCGTTTCCAAGCTCGTGGGTGAAATGTATGTCCGCGAGTTTGGCGGCATCGCGAATCGCTGCTCTTGCATGTATGGCCCGAATCAGTTCGGCATCGTTGACCAGGGATGGATCTCGCACATCGCCACCAACAAAATCCTCTCCCGCCCGACCGTTATCTACGGCAACGGCAAACAAGTCCGCGACGTGCTCCACATCAACGACGTCACACGCCTCTTCATTAGCCAGGCACGCGCCCTCCTCGGCCCCGACGCAGCGGGCTTTCGCGGCGAAGTGTTCAATGTCGGTGGCGGTCCTCAGAAAACCCTCTCCCTTCTCGAACTCTGCACCGCATGGCAAATCCCACCGTCGTTTGGCGAATGGCGTCCGGCGGATCAAAAGGTGTTCTATTGCGACATCTCCAAAGCGCACCGCCTCCTCGGCTGGAAGCCCGAAGTCGAAGTGAGCGACGGTCTCGACGATCTTTACTCCTGGACTGAGCGCACGCTGCGCGCGGTTGGCCCGCCATCCGAGGCGTGAAGACGGCCGTTCTCATACCAAACATCACGGGCTTTCCATCAGAGAGCATGCGCCGTTACGCGCTGGAACTCGGCGCATCTCTTCGCCAGATCGCCGACTCCGGGTGGAAAATCGACGCCTTGCAGTGCAACCCTGAGCAATCGATCACAAAATCCCTCGGCGATGCGATGTCGAGCCGCCACGCACGCTTCCTCAAGTATCCCGCAATGATTCGTGCGCTGCCGAATCCTGAAATCGTCCACATCGTCGATCACAGCCACGCCAACCTCGCGCTGGCGGTGCCGCCCCATAAAGGCGTCATTACCTGTCACGACATCATTCCTCTCCTCGCCGCACGCGGCGTCATCGACATGCCCCACGGCAAACTCGCGCGCTGGACGTTTCCCCTTCGTATTCGCTGCATGATGCGTTGCGAAAAAATCATCGCCATCTCCGAGAGCACAAAACGCAACCTTGTCGAACACGCCGGCGTGCCAGAGAACAAAATCCGGGTCGTCTATTACGGCTGCAATCCGAACTTCGGGCCCGTGCCGGACTCCGGCTCGCGGGAATCCGAGCGCCGCGACCTTCTTGCGCAACATGGTCTTCCCGCGAACGCGCGCATCGTGCTGCAAGTTGCTACCGCCACCCGATACAAAAACACGCCGAAGCTTTTACAAGCGCTCAAACATTTGCGATCTTCCGGTTCCGACAACACCTGGCTGCTCCGCGTCGGCGCGCCGTTTTTCGATGACGAGGCGCAACTCATGGAGAGCCTTGGCCTCGCGGATCGGGTGTGCCATGTCGGGCGCGTTTTCGACGACGCCAAGCTCGCGGCAATTTATCGCAGTGCCGACGTGTTTGCTTTTCCCTCGCTGTGGGAGGGCTTCGGCTGGCCGGCGCTTGAAGCCATGGCGTGCGGCACTCCCGTCGTCACCTCCAACGTCGCCTCCCTGCCCGAGGTCGTCGGCGACGCAGGCGTGACGGTTGACCCTCGCGACGACCGCGAACTTGCAACACAAATCCAGTGCCTCCTCACCAATCCCGACGAACGCGCTCGACGCGCAGAGGCCTGTCTCGCGCAGGCCAGCAAGTTCTCATGGGAAAAATGCGCCCGCCAGACCCTTGAGGTCTACGAGGAAATCTGCGCGCGCTAACTCACCCGGGAACATGATCGTTTTTCTCGACCAAAGCGGACAACCCGGCGGCGCTGAGATTTGCCTCGCGGATATCGCAGCCGAATATCGTCCCGACTGCCGGGTGATTCTTTTTTCCGACGGGCTCTTTGTAAATATGCTGGCAGAAAAAAACGTGCCGACGACCGTTCTGCCTCTGCCCAAAAGCCTCGGAAGTGCAACGAAGACCGCGTCCGCCATAGCCCTCGCTGCAAAGATTCCGTCGCTCTTCTTTTACACACTCAAACTGCGCGCACAAATTGCGCAAGCCGACGTGCTCTACTTCAACACCGCGAAGGCACTCATGCTCGGCATCAACGCTAACTGGGGCCGCCGCACCCCAACCGTCTTCCACTTGCACGACATTTTGAGCGCTGAACATTTTTCCGC
>JBBRHN010000236.1:0-4602 GCA_038222685.1 Chthoniobacterales bacterium
CCGCCGACGCCCAAGACGGAGTTGACGACAAATTTGCCGGTCTCCTGACCTGCGCGCTGAAACTTTCCTTGAAGCGCGTGGTTCACAAAACGAACCGGAAACTCCACGTTGTCGAACACGTTGTAAATGCCTTTGCGAACCGGCTTCGGCAAAATGAATTCGTATGTTTTTGAAACCGGTCGCAGCACAAATGTGTAAAGCTGATGGTTGAGCCAAAACGTCACGCGATTGACGGGTTCCAACGGGTCAGCAATGCCGGCTACGGCATACTCGTCGAGGTCGTCGGTCGTACCTTTGACCGTTTTTCCATCGCTCTGGGACTTTCCGACTGCGGCAGTTGGCGCGGGAGTCGCGGGTTTGCGAGGCGAGGCGCATCCGGTGAGCGCGGCAGCGAGCAGTGCGGCGGTGAGGAGTGAGGTGTGGGATTTCATTAGGATTGATCTTCTGCTTGCGTGAGTGCGGAGATCACGCCGTTGGCACCGTCTTTTTTGAATGCGGCATCAAACTGGCTCCGGTAGTTGGCGACGAGACTGATGCCCTCAATGACGACATCGGTGATGCGCCAGTCTTCGGCTTCTTCAAGTCGATAAACAACTTCGTAGCGACTCCCCTGATAGAGAATGGTTGTGGGGATCTCGACGCGGCCCGGTGCAGGCGTAGAGGCGGGCTTGAATTGAATATTCGGACGCTCGCCCGGGGTAAACTTGTCGCCGTAAGTGCGGATTACGAGCGTGGTAAATAGCGCGATGGCTTTTTCCTGTTGTGGTGCGGTGAACTGCCTCCAGCCAGGGCCGACGGCGCGGCGGGTCATGGCGTCGAAGCAGATGTTTTTGAGAAGGACAGGGCGCAAATCGCGGGCCAGGTCCGATGGGCTGGACGCCTCCGCGGCCAAGGCAAGAACCTCTTTCACGGCAGCCTTGAGGCGATCTTCAGCGGCAGTCGTTGACGCGCCGAGGGCGGAGTGGAGCAATGTGATCGGCGCGAGGAGCAGGATGAGAAAACGGAATTTCATTGGGTGGGCGCTCCGTCTTTTTTGGCGTCGACGCTGCCAAACGCCATCTTTCCAATTAACGATTCGAGATCAACGGCGGATTCCGTCATAATGATTCGTGTTCCCGGTGTGAGATAGGTTTCATCCGCTCCAGGTGAAACGGATACGTATTTATCGCCAATGAGTCCAGCGGTTTTGATGGAGGCCATGGAATCGGTGGGGAGCTGGAGTTGGGAGGAGATACGGAGAGTGGCGATGGCACTGTAGTCCGACGGGTCCATGCGAACGGCTTCGACGCGTCCGACAGTGACGCCGGAGAGCATCACGCTGCTGCCGGAGTTGAGGCCTCCGGCATTGGCGAAGCGGGCCTCGACGAGATAGGTGTCTCCGCCGATCAGCGAGCCGGAGCCGAGCTGGATCGTGAGGTAGGCGACGGCGGCGATGCCGAGCAGAACGAAGACCCCGACGGCGAGTTCAAGGTTGGTTTTTTTCATGGTAGATTAAACAGGGTGCGGTTCGGAGCGAATGGAGTCCAGCGAGCGGGAGAGGGCGTCGGCGCTGTCCCGGAAGCCGCTGACGACCGGAAGGGTGGAGGCGGAGAACTCGGAGGGCGAGCCTTCGAAGCCGATGCGTCCGTTTTCCAGCAAGGCGACGCGGTCGCTTGCAATGAGCGCCTCGACAACATCGTGAGTAACGATGAGCGCGGTAAATCCAAAGCGACGCTGGTAACGCGCGATCATCGCAAAGACCGCATTGCGGCGGAGTGGATCGAGTCCGGCTGTGGGTTCATCAAAAAACACAAGTTCTGGATTTGTAACAATGGCGCGTGCCAAGGCGAGACGCTTTTGCATTCCGCCGGAAAGTTGGCCCGGATAGTGCCCGGCGGAGTTTTCGATTTCCAGTTGGCGGAGGGCAACGAGGCTGCGTTCGCGAATTTCGAGGTCGGAGAAGTCGGTCGTTTGTTCGAGCGGGAGCGCGACGTTTTCCAAGGCGGTGAGCGAATCGAAAAGCGCGTTGCTTTGGAAAAGAAAACTACAGCGACGCTGAAAGTCTGCACGGGCTGCGTGATCGTCGGAGCGGAGCGCACGACCGTCGAATTCGATGCGTCCCGCATCCGGCTGCAGGACGTTGGCGAGGCATTTGAGGAAGACGGATTTTCCTGCGCCGCTCGGTCCGAGCACAGTAAAAATGCTGGCGCGCGGCACTCGAAGGGTCACGCCCTTGAGCACTTGGTGGCCGTCGAACTGCTTGTGCAAATCTTCGACTTCGAGGAGATATTTGACGGAAGCGGACATGTTTAGACGAGAAACGACGTGATGATGTAGTCGGCCACGAGGACAATGATGCTGGAATGCACCACAGCGCGGGTTGTCGAAGCACTTACGGCCCGCGCGCCGCTCGACGAAGCGCAGCGGTGGGCATTGAAGCCGTGGTAGGCGCAGATGCTGATCGTCAGCAAGCCGAACGTGGCGGCCTTTAAAAAACACTCGAGGATGTCGGACGACCCGACTGCGCGCTCGACCGACGCCCAATAGACGCCGGCATCCACCCCGAGCAGGAGAGACCCCGAAAGGCTGCCTCCCCACAAGCCGACTGCCGCAAAAAGGGCCGTTTGGAGCGGAAAAACAAAGATCGCCGCGATCAGTCGCGGAGTCACCAAGTAACCGTGGCTGCTCACGCCCATGGTCTCCAACGCAACGATTTGCTCGGAGTTTCGTTGAATTCCGAGTTCCGCCGCCAACGCCGATCCCGCTTGGCCCACCAGCATCAGTGCCGCGAGCACGGGGGCCATTTCACGGATCAAGCTGAGTGAAACCAACGCGCCGAGCAGCCCGGAGGATCCGAAACGATTGAGAACGTAGTATCCCTGCAAGCCCAACACGAGACCCGTGAACGCGCCGACAATCAAGATCACCGGAAGGCATAATGTCCCTTGCTCGTAAACCGCACGCAGCACCCGCCGCAACAGGCGGCGGGAACCGATGGTCGAACGGAATGAATATCCAGTGAACAGCGCGAAGTCGCCGAATCCGGATACGATTTGAAGTGTTTTTTGTCCGAGCCAGTGAACCACGACGAGGAGTCATCGCAGAAAGCGAGTTGTTCTGCAATGTCTCGCGATGCTTGGAGCGTCTCAGTATTTCGAGTTCAGCGTGGTCGGTGGAAAATCGTCTGTGCGGAAGGGCGATGCGGGGAATCCGGCTTCGTTGTAGAGGTTGCAGGTCGGGTTGTCTGCCCAGGCGTAGCGCACGGCAACGGGTGAGGGGACTTTATCGGAAGAGACAACAACGGTATCTCCTTGGATTTTCGCGTCCGCCCACACCCATTTTTTGTCCTCGCCGCAAACCGCGAAGCCTTCCAATTCGCTTTTCGGGCTGTTGCGGACGAGGGGGGCGGTTTCGTTGGTCTGGGATTTTACGCTGTAGGTTGCGGGCAGAGGTTTGGCAAGAAGTCCGCCGTCGGCGTGGCGAAAAGTCAGGGTGACTTGGCCATTTGCGATTTTCTTCGAGTCGTAAACCGGCCCCGAGAAGGCGACCTTTTTTCCGTAATTCCTGGCGAGTGCGATGGCGGCGAGTCGTTCGCCGACGTCCCTTTTGTTGCGGGGATGAATGTCTGCGGACTCGCCCACATCAATCAGCACGGCCTGGCCGGTGTTCGGGAGTTTGAGGGTGGCCGACTGGGCTTCTCGCAGTTCGGCCCACGCGCTGTCGCCGGGTGCCGAATCTTTCGGTTTGAAATTTGCGAGCTGGCAGAAATAAAACGGGAAATCCCCTTGGTTCCAATGCTTGCGCCAGTCGGAGATCATGAGAGGGAAGGCGGTGCGGTATTGGAACGCGCGTCCGGTATTGGATTCACCCTGATACCAGATGACGCCGTTGATGGCGAACGGAACGATCGGATTGATCATGCCATTGAAGAGGAAGCTCGCGACGTTTTGCGGCCCCGGGGGATTGGCGGGCGGTTGCGGGGCGGCGGCTGATTTTTGCGGGTCGAGTGCGGGGAAATCAAATTCTGCCTTTGCGAGCCAATCGCCTGCCAAGGATATCGCTCCCGCTTTTGGCTCAGCAAAAAAGGTTGCCGGACCGGCGGGTTCGTAAACGCGAATGGCGAGAATATTTTTCCCTGTGAGAACATTACTGGGAGAGATATCGAATGGTCCGCCGCGCCGGGGATTGCCGGTTCCGGGGAAATCCTGATACGTGGTTTGTTTGAGGAGTTTTCCGTTCCAATAGACGCTCTCGAAACCATTGATCGGGATGATCAGCGCCAGATTGGAAGTGGGCTTCTCGGGAATATTAATTTCTTTTCGAAGCCACACGGCACCGGCACCCGGCAATCCCTGTGCTGTCACGGGGCCTGGGATTTTTACTGGAATCCAGCCTTCGGTGGAAACGTTCGCGCCGGCGAATGGGGCGGTGTCAGTGGTGGGCCTGTCTTCGCGTCCGTTTTCCTTGAGCCACGCTCCAAAGCCATCGACAAACGCTTTCTTTCTTTCCGGATATTCTGCGAGGCTGGCCCATAGTCGTTCTCGTGACGCTTTCAGGTCGGGGACGCTATCTATTGCCTCAACGCTGGTCCAAGCTTCGGAAGGCGTGCCGCCCCACGAGGTA
>JBBRHN010000237.1:0-4601 GCA_038222685.1 Chthoniobacterales bacterium
TGGGGCGGGGTGTTCAGCGGGGTGCTCTTCCTATCTGGAACCCCCAACACGGGCGCGCCCCCGCCGCGAACTTTTTGGGGCTTCCGCTGGAAAATATTTTCCGCCTCGCCTGCGAGCCCGGCGCGATTCTGCGTGCGAGACGCGGTGCACACGGATGGGAGTTGCTCGACTGGCGCTCATCGCTTGAGTAGATCGGGGAGAGGAGTTGCGCACACCAGCCAGAACTCGCGCCTCCACATTTTGGGTCGCATTGGAGGCGGATTTGGGCGATAGAAACCGAGTAATTTTCCTCTCCCAGTTGAAAAGGTGTGTTTTTATTTTATTGAGTGTGTGCGCGATGCTTGCCCCACTGCGTGGCGAGGAGTCCGCGATCTACTCCGGGGTTTACGAAAACGGGGCGTTCCAATCGCTGACATTCGTCAATTCGGTTGTGGGTTGGGATACCTTTTTTGACGCGGGGTATCTTGGCTCGGGAAGGGTGATCGCCAACGTCGAAGCGGGGCTGGTTTGGGACGGCCACGAGGCTTTTCTGCGTCCAAGTGGTTCGCCCGCTGCGATTGGCCAGACATTCGTCGGGACGGGCGCTCTCAGCGAAGTGGACTTTCATGCGACGATGGTCGGGCATGTTCTGGCAGGCACGGGGTATGTCGGCAACGGCACGTATACCTACGCCGGGCTGGGCATGGCGCCCCTGGCCGAGCTTTGGACCGGGGCAATTGCAACGTCTTACTCGGCCACCCAGACCGGATCGTTTGACACAACTTCCAACTCGACGATTTCGGTCTATCGCACGTTTTTTCAGGGGATCAACGGAGCGAAACCCGACGCGATCAACAGCAGTTGGGGAGGGGATGATCCGACTGCGGGCTCGACGGAGATTCTTGCCATCGATGGCCTCGCCCGCCAGAACGCGACGGTGGCCTTTGTGGCTTCAGCCGGGAACGGCGTCAATGACCCGGTCTCCGCGCCTGCTTCGACATTCAACAGCATCGCGGTGGGATCGCTCGGCGGCGCGAATTTCCTGACTCCGTCGAACTTTAGTTCGCGCGGGGCGGTCGATTTTTACAATCCTGTGACGGGCCTGACGCTCGTCGGCGTGCGCGCGGCGGTCGATATTGCCGCACCCGGCGAAAACTTCGCCCTCGCCGCCTACCTCGGCGACAGCGGCTCGCTCGGTGCCTCGACCGATCCGCAGATTCAGGCAATTCTCACCACTTCCTCGGCAACCGATCAGTATTTTCTCAACCAGAGCGGAACGAGCTTTTCCGCGCCGATCGTTGCGGGAGGCATCGCTTTGTTGAAGGACGCCGCCGCGAACGATTTTTTCTTCAATCTCAATGCCGTTCCGACCGCCACCGACTCTCGAACGATCAAGTCGGTTCTCATGGCGGGAGCCACGGAAACCGTAGGCTGGAACAACGGTCAAACAACGAACGGCCAAGGCGTCACCACCACGACGCAATCCCTCGACTACGCCACCGGGAGCGGCGCGCTCAATCTCGACAACACTGTCGGTATTTATCTCCTGTCCGGCACCCGCGACCTGACGGGTTCAACCGGCGGCACGATCACCGACAGCGGGTGGGACTTCGCCAACCTCACGCCCACGCAGTCGAACGACTACTCGTTCGCAAACCCTTTCTCCACGGCCGTCGAACTCACGATCTCACTCAATTGGTTCGCCGGCCGCTCGTTCAACAACCAAACCGGAATCGGTGAGGATCTCAGTTTTTCAAACCTCAACCTCGAAGTCTGGCAGGTTCTCAACGGGGAGTTCCTCACGATGCTCGCGTCGTCCGCATCCGTTTACAACAACACCGAGTTTCTCCGCCTCGACCTTCCGTCTGGCAGCTACGGAATTCGCGTCACGTTCAACGGCTTGGTCTATGGAAGCGCCACCGACGAGTCGTATGCTGTTGCTTGGCGGTCGCAAGCGGTGCCCGAGCCGTCCGTCGTCATTCTTCTCGTGATGGCCGGCGGCGTGCTGGCCCTTCGCTTTTCCCGGCGTTTGCGCTCGGCAAGAAAAGGTGGCGGCGGCGGGATTGCCGTGTAATCCTTTCCTCAATGAAATACCGCAAGTTTCGTGGAACGGATGTCCTTGTCAGTGAAGTTGGCTTTGGTCTATGGACGCTCTCGACCGGATGGTGGGGCACTTACACCGACGACGAAGCGGTGCGCCTGATGCGCCTTGCCCGCGATCTCGGCATCACTCTCTTCGACGCCGCCGACACCTATGGAAATGGCCGGAGCGAGGAACTCATCGCCAAGGCGTTTGACGGACGCCGCGACGACATCGTCATCAGCACGAAAATTGGCTACGATTTTGTCAATCACGGCGACGGTCGACGCGGCCAGCGGGAAATCCCACAGGACTTCTCGCCTGAAGGACTCCGACGCGCAACGGATGCCGCGCTCACCCGCCTGAAAACCAACCGCATCGACCTCTTGCAACTCCACAACATCCGCATGGAGCAAGTGGACGACGACGCCGTTTGGGAGACGCTCGAAAATCTCCGAGCGGAGGGAAAAATCCGCAACTACGGCGTCGCGCTCGGCCCCGCGATTGGCTGGCTCGGAGAGGGCGTTCGCGCCGTTCGTGAGCGCCGTCCCGCTGTCCTGCAGCATATTTACAATCTTCTCGAGCAACACCCCGGACGTGCGATTCAGCAATCCGCAGAAGACGCTGGAACTGATACGATGTTCCTCATCCGCGTTCCGCATTCCTCCGGCATGTTGGAAGGCAAATACACCGCCGAGACCGTTTTTCCACCGAACGATCACCGCAACCACCGCCCGCGGAGTTGGCTCCTCAACGGCGTCAAAAAAGTTGATCAACTACGATTCCTCGAGACCGCTCACCGCACATTGGGCCAGGCCGCCATCCAGTGGCTGCTCTCCGATTCGCGCACGGCCTCCGTGCTCCCCAACATTTACGACGACGAGCAAATCCGCGAGTTCGCTGCCGCCCCCGATTGCACTCCGCTGAGCGCCGACGACCTCGCCCGCGTCCAGTCCCTCGTGGCCTCCCACTTCGGTCTTGAACCCGAGGAATCCAAGTTTAAAGGTACGATGGAGATCCCCGAAGAAACGCCCGCATGAGGAGTCTCGCTCGATTCGTGCTCCGGGGCGGGCGCCGCAAAGCCGGCGCGGCTGGCCCCATGCTGGCTCGACCGAAGTTGTTGATTTTCGATTTTGACGGCACCATCGCAGATACGTTCGACAACGGCCTCGAAATCCTCAACCTCCTCGCCGGAGAATTCGGCTACCGCCAGCTCCAACGCGCCGATTTGCCGAAAGCACGCGACATGCGCACGCACGAGCTGATGAAGTTCCTCGGGATTCCCGCGACCAAAATGCGCCGCATTTCCAAGCGCGGCACCGAGGAACTCAGCAAACGCATCGACACAGTCCAACCGCTCCCCGGCATGCCCGAAACCCTTCGGGCGGTCAAAGCGGCGGGATTCACTCTCGGCATCGTCACTTCCAACTCCTGCGAAAACGTCGCGGCGTTTCTGCGCAATCACAACCTGGAGATTTTTGAATTTGTCCGCAGCGCCTCAAAGCTCATGGGCAAAGGCCGCGAAGTGCGCGGCGTCCTAAAAGACCGCAAGCTCCTCGCCAGCGAAGTCCTCCTCATCGGCGACGAGACGCGCGATATCGAAGCCGCGCAGGAAACAGGTGCCCACATCGCCGCTGTCACATGGGGATACAATAGCCGTCGCGCGCTCGAAAGTTTGCACCCCGATCACCTCATCGATCACCCCGACCGCCTGCTCGAACTCCTCGCCACCTTCGACGCGTAGCCCGAAATCGTCTTGGCGAACCCGCCTCCCGCATCTACGCTCACTTCATGCAAAAGACACGTCTCTGGCTCATGTTCCCTACCCGACTCATCACACGTCCGGTCATCTGGGAACTCGCAAAAGCGTTTCCCGTCGTGACTAATGTCCGCCAAGCCAGCGTCACCGATGAGATCGGCCTCGTCTCTCTCGAACTCGACGGCGAACGAGCCGACATCAAGTCCGCCATCGCCTGGCTCGAAGAGCTCGGCGTCAAAGTCGAACCCGTCGAGATCAACACCATCGAAAGCTGATCGTTGGTGAGAAGTTGAGGGTTAATGTTGCTATGGTCATGGCCGCAACAACCTTGAGCCACGCGTCGACGCGCATCTCCCCTCAACGCGGTGATCCGCAATCCAACAAACCTCAGGGCACCTGCATTCCCGGCAGGCTCAAAATCTTCGCATAAGAAATCTCCGTCTGCGCCTCAGGCTGCAATGGATCGATCATGTCGTGCGGCACGCCGTCGGCTTCCGGGAATTCGGAAAAAGTCACGCTTTCGAGCCTCTCACACAACCAGTCCGCGGCCAGCCGCCTCGCGAGCGAGTTTTCCACCGCCCGGTCGCTGCCGGAAACCACGATGTCAAGATTGCGCACACGCAGCGGGGCTGAATCCGCGTTCGCCCGCACCGAGCGCGAAAGCTGCAACGTGCCGGCCATTGTGCGCGTGCCGAATCGCGGATACGCCTGCGGTGGACCGGGATTGCGCTCGCGCAACTCGGGATTCCACCAAATGTAAAAATTCGGCAGCACCGAGAGAGC
>JBBRHN010000238.1:0-4598 GCA_038222685.1 Chthoniobacterales bacterium
GACGCGAAGATCAACAGCGAAAGCGGCGTCATCATGGAACTCCCCAACCATGTCGGCGGCCTGACCGGAACGACGCAGGAAGTCTCCGAGTCCGAACGCCACATCCTCCCCGGCGATACGGAATTCGCAAAAATGCTCTACACGGGCCTCACGGGCGGCGATCAAGTGAATGTCCAAATCGTTCTTTCTGGTGGCGAAAAACGCAGCATTCACCGTCCCGAAATTTGTCTCCCCGCCCAAGGCTGGATCAAAAAAACCAGCCAAGCGATCCCGGTCACGCTCGACGATGGCCGCACGCTCGAGGTGATGAAACTCGTGATCAGCCGTCCCGTGGAAGTCCAACCGGGTGTGCACCGTGAGCTCACGAGCCTGTTTGTTTATTGGTTCATCGGCAAAGACATCACTACGCCTCATCACTGGTATCGCATCCTGCACACAGACTGGGATCGCGTCCTCCACGGCATTAGCCACCGCTGGGCCTACGTCATCGTCAGCGCCCCCGTTCTGGAAGGCTTCACCACCGGAGGAAAAAACGAGGAAGACACGCTCAAACTTGTCAAAAGCGTCATTGCCGAAGTCGCCCCCGAAATCATGAAAGCAGGAAAACCCTGATCTTTTGGCTTTTTCCGCTCGCCTTGAAAGAACACTCGTGCACAATCGCCATCTCTTTATCCAATGATCCGCTCCACCATCCCCGTCGCCATCCTCGCTCCGGCCTTCGCCGCAGCGCTCCTCGTCCTTCCCGCTTGCAAGCCAGCTGCCGCGCCTGGCGATGCATCTGCCTCGCCAACGCCAGCATCCGCAGCCACTCCGGCGGCGATGACCAATGCAGCATCTCCAGAAGCGACGCCGCTTGAAGGTGCCTCCACCGGACTCGAACTTAAAGATCCTGTCGCCCGCGTGGCCGGTGTGGACATCACGAAAGCTCAACTCGAGGAGGCATTCGCCGCCGCCGTCCAAGCTTCGGGTTCCAAAGCCGAAGACCTCACACCCGAGCAAAAGCTTGGCGGTTACCGTCAGATTCTCGACGAGTTGATTCTGGACAAACTCGTCGCCAAAGCCGCGGAGGGCGAGGTGATTTCCGATGAAGACATCAACGCTGAGATCGCGAAACTTAAAAAACAATTCCCAACCGAGGAGGCCTTCACCGAGCAACTCGCGCAAGCCGGACAGTCGCCTGAAAAGCTCACTGGCGCCATGCGCACGATGCTCCAGCAACAGCGCTGGATGCAGAGTCAAATCAAGGACACCGACAAAGTCGAAGACGCTGACGTAAAGACTTTCTACGACGCGAACACGGCTGAGTTCGAAACACCTGAGCAGGTAAAAGCCAGCCACATTCTCTTCATGGTAAAAAAAGATGACGCTGAAGATGTCGTGAAAAAACAAGAAAAGGCCGCCGAAAAAGCAGCCGCTCGGGCCAAGAAAGAAGACTTCACCAAGCTCGCAAAAGAACTCTCCGAAGAACCCGGAGCCAAAGAAACCGGCGGAGATCTCGGGTTTTTCTCGAAGGATCGCATGGTTCCCGAATTCGCTGAAGTCGCCTTTACGCAAAAGCCCGGCGAAGTCGGCAAACCCGTCCGCACCCAGTTTGGCTGGCACGTCATCAAGGTGACTGAGAAAAAACCAGCCGGCACAACGCCTTTCGAGGAAGTGAAAGACCAAGTGTCCGCCTACCTCAAGAGCACCAAGCAGCGCGAGGCCGTCCAAGGCGTGCTCAAGGGCTTGAAAGATTCCGCTCAGATCGAAACCACTTTGCCGCCGGGGAACTGAGCTGGCAAAAATGGCTCGACCCGGTAAATCCACGGCAGGCGTCATCGGACTCGGCATCATCGGCAGCCGCGTGGTCGCCTGCCTGCGTAAGGCGGGCTACCAGGTTTGGATCTGGAATCGTTCGCCGCGTCCCGAGCCAAACTTCCTCAGCTCGCCGCTCGAAGTCGCCGAGTCTGCAACCCAGATTCAGCTCTTCGTCGCCGACGGCCCCGCGCTCCTCTCAGTCGTCAAGGCACTCGCCCCGGGTCTGACCCCGCAGCACATTGTCATGAACCACGCGACGGTGTCTCCGCACGAGACCCGCGAAGCTGCGGATATTGTGACTGCTCGCCACGCGCGCTTTCTCGACGCCCCCTTCACCGGCAGCCGTGATGCGGCGGCCCAAGGAGAGCTCGTCTATTACATTGGCGGCGATTCCGCCGTCCTAGCCGAAGCCCGTCCGCTCCTTCAAGCGTCGTCAAAAACAATTCTGGAAATTGGCGATATCGGCCAAGCCTCCGTCGTAAAAATTGCCACAAATCTGCTCTCAGCGACAGCCGTCGAGGCTCTGGCCGAGGCGCACGCGCTTCTCGACAGCCATGGCATTGAACTCCGCAAGCTCGCCGATGCACTCGAGGTCAATGCCGCCCGCTCGGCCGTCGCTGACATGAAGATTCCGTGCATGCTCGCGGGGGATTTCGAGCCGCGCTTCTCGCTCAAGCACATGTTTAAAGACATCCAAATCGCGCTCGCTCTGGCCGCCGAGAAAAACATCGAGCTTCCCGCCGCGTCGGCCTTTGCCGGCGCCGCCATGTCTGGTCTCCAGCAAGGCTGGGGCGACTCTGATTTTTCCGTTATCTCGCGTGCCTACGGCTTCCCGGGCAAAGGCCACGCGTTGCCCACAGACGCTGCATCGCCAGGTGCGCCGACTGCGGCCACCGAGTCCCCGGCGGCTGGCGCGGGTTGGAGAATTTTCCGCTCGAAAAAGTGAACCCTCAATCACGCGGTCACGCCGCAACCCTCCGGTCGAGGGGGGGATTTTTTCGAATCGGCCCGCGCGCCCGAGTCGTTGTTTCCGGTTCAGACGCCCTCCGCTACCTCAACGGTCAACTCACCGTCGATGTCGCCCGTCTGGAACCCGAGTCGTCTCGCTTGGCTCTCCTTCTCACCGCGAAGGGAAAAATTTGCATCCCCGTTTTTGTAATGAAACACCCCGACGGTTTTCTCCTCGAAGCTCCTGCCGAACTTCGCGACGAACTCGCCGCGAGACTCGAACGCTACATCATCGCCGACGATGTCGTCGTCACCGATGACTTCGTCGAAAACGCTGGATTCCACGTCTTTGGCCCTCCGCTGCAGAAATCCACCATCTCACGAGTCGGACTCCCCGGCACCGATCTCCCCACGCCACCCGCCAACGTGACGGAACTCACGCCGGACAACGTCGAGCTTTTGCGAATCGCAGCCGGCATCCCCGCCTGGGGCCGTGAGCTCGACACAGACACACTCGTGCAGGAAGCCCGCATGGATCACGCTACCGTCGATTTTGACAAAGGCTGTTACGTCGGACAGGAAGTCGTCTCGCGTTTGAAAAGCGTAGGCCGCGTCAATCGCCTCCTTCACGGGTTCCTCGCCGAGGGAAATTGCCCCATCACACATCCGCTTCGCCTCGCCCCGGAGACCCAACCGGACGCCGCTGCGGGCACGCTCACCAGCAGTGCTCACGATTTTGAGTTGGCGCGAACCCTCGCTCTCGGGTATCTCCACAGGAACTTCGAGACAGTCAACCGCTTCCTAGCCATCGACGCGGCCGGGCAGGTGGTTGCAAAAGTCGAGAAGTGTGAGCTACCAATTCCATGAAATCCTTTTTCGCACTCTGTCTTTTTCTTTCCGCCTTTGCCGGTTCCCTCGCCGCCGCCCCGCTCGGCCCCGAAGTCGCCGTCCTGCAAATCCGCATCGGCAAGGAAAAGCAATTCCAACGTGTTGTCATCGGCCTCAACGATGCCGCCGCCCCGCTTACCGTCGCCAATTTCAAAGATCTCGTCCGTAGAAAATTTTACAACGGCCTCCGCTTCCACCGCGTCCTCCCCTCCGCATTCGTGCAAACCGGCGACCCAAAAAGCCGCTGGGGCCAAGCCGACCGCACAGGCACCGGCGGCCCCGGCTACACCGTCCCCGCTGAAATCCGCCTCCCCCACATCAAAGGCGCCGTCGCCATGGCCCGCCTCCCCGACGGCATTAACCCCGCCCGTAACTCGAACGGCAGCCAATTCTACGCCTGCCTCACACCCCTCCCCAAACTCGACGGCAAATACACCGTTTTCGGCGAAATCATCGAAGGCCTCGAAGTCCTTGACTACATCAGCAATCTCCCCACCGACAGCAACGATTTTCCATTGCAAAAGGTCGTGATTAAATCCATAACCATCCAGCCGCGAGTCTCCCCGGAGGCGAGTCAGCAGTAAAGCTCCCCCAAGGAGCGCCTTTCAACGGGTAGGTACCGAAGTGGCCAAACGGGGTGGACTGTAAATCCACTGGCTTACGCCTTCACAGGTTCGAATCCTGTCCTGCCCATATTTTAAAAAGCCCGCAGAAGCCCATAGATAAAGGCTCTGCGGGTTTTTTGATGAAAATCGAAAAGGCTGAAAAATAGTCAAAATTGCTAGTTTGTTTGTCACCCATTGTCACCCAGGTTTGCCCAGCAAACTTTGGGCGGCTACCCGTGGCCGGAGGATAGGGAATTTGTCGTCGCTGCCAGTCTGTCGAGGATCTCGGGTACGCTGGGTAGATGATTGCGGCAAACATCACGTCCGCATTTTTTCTTGAGACTTTTCTCCGAACGAATG
>JBBRHN010000239.1:0-4596 GCA_038222685.1 Chthoniobacterales bacterium
TTCTCGATACCTGCGCGCTGCTCTGGCTGGCGATCGAGCCCGGCGCGCTGCCCGAATCCGCCCGGCGCACTGTCGCCTCGAACGCTGGATCGCTATACGTCTCACCGATCTCCGCCTTTGAAATCGGTCAAAAGGCCGCGCATGGCAAGTTGCGGTTGAATCTGCCCCCTGAGAATTGGTTTCCCCGTGCGCTGGAACTTCACGGTCTGAAAGAATGCGCTTTTCACTCTCGAATCGGCCTGGCGGCAGCGACCCTGCCAGACTTGCACCGCGATCCGTTCGACCGCCTGCTTGTAGCGACCGCCCAAATCCAGAATCTCACCATTCTCACGCCCGATCCGTTGATTCATCAGTATCCCGGCATTCGAACCCTCTGGTAGTCCGAGTCGAAACGATCCGCCTATACTTCCTGCGAGCATCTTTGCTAAATCTTGTCCGCCTCGTTGAATCTAGCTGACGTCCCGCTCGTTCAGCAGGGTGTAAGTAAATGAATTCCCATGCTCATCACGGGCCCGCCGCACGATCGACATGAAGGCGTCGAAATGCTCGGCGCAACGAAAGACCTGACAACCGGCAGAGTAGTCGCTCACCCGCACGGAACATCCGTCGCGGGCAGCCCGGTGAATGTTGATGCCTAAGCCGGTGCCGCGCTTCGCCTCATTCAGTTCGGGGATGCCGTCCAGGATATATCAATTGTGAACGAAAATGAAGCGGGCCGCACTCAGCGTTTCACAATCATGCATTGGGTCGTGGGGAGTTCGATGAGTTGCTCCGGCTTGTCACAGAGGAACTCGACGAAGGCTTTGCGAACGCCTTTCAGGATCGAGTAGTCGTGCGAGAGCATGACGCCACCGGGGTTCATTCGGGGATAGAAGTAATTTAAGCATCCGAGCGTACTCTCATAAAGATCAACGTCGAAGTGAGCGAAGGAAAATGTTTCGTTCTCGGGCACCTTGGTGGCTGAGTGCGGGAAGAGACCTTCGTGGTAAAAGACGTTTGGGAAAGAGTGGAGGTAGGACTTGATGGATTCGATGCTGCAGGCGTAGAGATTCGACTTGGTGCGATGGGCGTAGGCGTCGTGTTCGCCCGCAGCGGGGAGGCCGGAGAATGTATCGAAAAGGTGCAGCGGAACATCCCCCTTGCTCTCGCAAATCATGCGGGCGGAACCGCCTTCGAAGACGCCAACTTCAGCGATGGCACCCGGCTGTTGGCTCTGGGCGCAGGTGAGCGAGTGGAGAAAGAAAGCCTCGTTGCTTGTGAGAAGCCATTTGCGCTGATTGCGGGTTGTCCGAATAAGGCGAACCGTGTCGGCGTTTTTATGCAGACTTAAAGAGATGTTTTCGACACTGGAGGCAAGGTGGATGAGCAGGCGCTCAAGAAATCCGCCGCCAAGGCCCTGAATAAAATTGGTTCGCAGCAACATGCTTTTAAGACGTGTAGTTTTACCTCGACGGGTCGGCGCGACTATGGGGTCTTTACCCCATGCCGTAGCTGGTCCACTAACGTGGCACATCAGGAGAATGCTCGGCGCTTCAGCTCCTGCGGGAGACGGCTGAAATAGGCAACGAATGGGCGAATTACATTGCGACGCTTTCAACCCCAGACTCCGTCAAAACATCGACTTGTTGTCCGGCACCGGGCGGGAAATTTATAGAGCCAATGCCTTCTACTGCTTCGGGGCACTCGTTCCGCTGGTCAATGCCTTGACTTCATCCACGAGCCGCGAGGGTTCGGCGCGGAGCCGGTAGTCGGCGTCGACAAAGGCGTAAGTAATCTTGCCATCTGGAGCGATCACATACGCGGCTGCCAAGGGAAGTTCGTCGGATTCATCGCCATTACGCCCGACTGTGTCCGCAAATTTGCGCATGGCTTCCGCGACGTCCGGAGCCATTCTGAACACAATTCCATACTTCCTTGCCACGTTGTTCCCCACATCGGAAAGCACTTCAAAAGCGATTTGATCCTTCTTCGTCGTGTCCGCCGCGAAGTCGGGCAACTCAGGAGTCAACGCAACCAACGTGGCCCCGGCGGCCTGGAACGCCGGAAGCTTTTCCTGAAGGGCCATTAGCGTCAGGTTGCAATACGGGCACCATCCGCCGCGATACCAAGTCAGCACCACCGGACCCTTTTTTAGCAGGCTCGAAAGCGAAACCTCCTTGCCAACTGCATTTTTCAGCGTGAAATCCGGCGCCTTGTCGCCCGTTTTCTTGGCCCTGTCATAGATCCCGCTTTTGGCAACCGCATCAATGCCCGCCTGATACGAAGCGGCCTTTTCCGGTGGAGTTTTGCTTAGGAAGTCCTTCTGCTTCGCGCTGAGCTGATCGCTAAGGGTTTCTGCGGAAAGAGACGCTGCCAGCAGAAGCGTGAGCGAAGTTGTTGAGAGAATTTTTGCCGAGATCATCAACTAGATTAACGCAGTGGCGCGAGATTGCAAACCGATTGACTCCCATTGACGCTTGCGTTCAATACGGATTGGCGTTGCCATGCCGGTGCAACCTTTGAACGACCGATTCAGTCCTGGTTCCGCAAGCTCGGACAGTTTTCTTTGAGATTCGCGGTCGCGATCCTCATGGGTATCACGATCGCCCATCCGTTGGTGCTGCTGTTGTTCCGCGACACCATTTCCACTGTGGTTGAAAAAGACCGCTCCAATGATATCGAAAAGGCCCGATCAGGATTCGATGTCGAAAAAGCCAAGATCCGTGCGGGAATGGACAAACTGGAAAAAGGGATCGCCGAACAGCGCGAACTGTGGACGAAAACATTTCAGGCGGAGTTTATCATCCAGAAAACGACTTTCTCCATGGACGATATGCCCGGCCTGTCCGAACGACAGAAGACCGAGCTGAAGAAAGCGATAGACGCCGCCGTCGCACCCTTTGCCGCACGACTGAAGGAGATCGAGCCCCAGTTAACCTCGCTTTTGCCGGAATATTCCAAGGCGCAAAGCGAGCTTGAATTCTGGCAGTCCGAATACGAGCGCGAGTTGAATGGCCAGCGTTCCGGTCTCGTCGGCGAAGGCCCGCGCGCCCGCTCCGTTCACGCCGACCAACTCGAACCGCGCCGCCAGGAATCTGCCCGCCTTGCCGGGTTAATCCAACACCTCACCGCCGAAAAATCGTCACTAGAAAAGCAATCCCGCAGCTCGGAGGAAGCCGCGATTTCCACGTTCCGGGAGCAAATCGCGGGAATCGTAGCCGGCAACAAGGCCGAGTCGGAACGCGTCGCCGCCCTGAAACGCCACATCGAGGAAAACCAGGCAGACACATTTGTCGAACAACAGAATTCCATGCGCGACACAATCAAACGGCAGATCGACGCCCGCCTCGCTGAACTGATCAAGACGCAGCAGGAACTGGCCCACGTCATGGATGAGGGATCCACCCGCCTGGCAGCGATACAAGCCGAATCGCGCAGGGATATCCTCACCCAGACGCTGGCCCTCCATACGCTTTTTCGCGTGGGAGAAGATGCCGGAAAATTCGCACTTTGGACTTACATCATCCTCTCAGCCCTCTTCATGTTGGTGGACACAATTCCGCTCATCGTGAAGTTTTTCACGAAGCCAGGACCCTACGACAATCTCCTTGACCGCGAGGAAGTCTCGTATGAAGCCGGACACAAGGCATTTCTCGGCAGCCATACCCGTTACATGCACCAGCTTGAAGGTGGCAACCTGATGGCGGTCACGAGCAACCGGCGCTTAGAATCCGCGCTGCTCGATGGCGTCGAGCACTCGCGGGCTGGACGGATCGCTTCGGAGCGCACGAGGAACATCTTCCAGCTTGTCCCATTTTTTAGCGGGGCGCGCGCGGCGCCGGGATAAGCGGGTCAAGCCGAAGGATAACCCTCCCGGGATGAAAAAGAAGAAGGCCGGGACTCAGGCAACCTGCCATCCCGACCTTCCACCCCAACCACAAATGTTTGTTACGCGAACGCCTCTGCCGAACCGCGCTCTTTTTTGCCGAGTGCCTTGCGGAGCTTGGAGAGGGCAATGTTTTGAAGCTGCCGAATGCGCTCACGGGTTACCCCGAATTTGACGCCGACTTCTTCGAGGGTTTTTGGCTTTTGGCCATCGAGCCCGAATCTTGAATTGATGATGCGGCGTTCGCGGTCGTCGAGATTGCCGAGCAAGTCGCCGACTTCGTCTCGGAGGTCTTTGTCGCGGAGAACTTCGAAAGGATCCTGCGCGTCGGCATCGCTGACGATTTCGCTGAACGAAGTGGAGTCGTCGTCGCCGATCGGTTGATCAAGAGACGTCGGGCGGATCGCGGCGCTTCGAAGCGCGGCCACCTTGGCTGGCGAAAGGCCGATCTCCTCGGCAAGCTCGTCGTCGGAAGGTTCGCGACCGAGTTCCTCTGTCATCTGGTTCGAAACGCGACGCATTTTAGCGATTTTATCAACTAGATGCACTGGGAGCCGGATGGTCTTGCTCTGATTGGCAAGGGCGCGTTTGATCGATTGTTTAATCCACCAAGCAGCGTAGGTGCTCAGTTTGCCGCCCTTTTTGGGATCGAAGCGCTCTACGGCCTTCATGAGACCGATGTTACCCTCGGAAATGAGATCGAGGAGCGGGAGGCCGTAAGTGCTGTAGTC
>JBBRHN010000240.1:0-4496 GCA_038222685.1 Chthoniobacterales bacterium
TCTTCGATCTGAATACATCGACAGGTGACGGTTCTGCTTTCCTCTTCGATCACAAACTTCACGACCTTTACCTCGCAGACCAATCCGACACCGCAAAAGCCGCAGCCCAAAAACTCATCCAAGGAAAATAAAACCATGAACCAAAAACCTTCCTTCACAACGAGCCTCAAAGCCCTCCTCCTCGGCGGCGCACTCGCTCTTACCGCAACGCCGTCCGCCAAAGCTGTCCAGTCGGCACCGGATACGAAAAAATCCAACTCCCCCGATGAGCGCACCGCAAAAATCCGCGAAGCACTCAAACAAGGCGGCTCCGAAGCCATTGCCTCCGGCCCGATCACCGCTCCCGGCGGCGCAGGCCTCATGTGGTGGCGCAATGCCTGGGGCAACGGCGGCGGTTGGCACAACTGGGGCAACGGATGGCACAACTTCCGTCCCGGCGGTTGGGGCAACTGGCACAACTTTTAAGTCAACATGACCTCATCATCCTCCCGGGCGGATGCCGCAAGCCCGGGCGAGCACTCTTGCGTCCAGCGTGAAGAGTGGCTCAGGCTAGCCGTCATCCAGCCGTCCCCGTTCTGCAATATCAATTGCGATTATTGCTACCTCCCGGGCCGCTCGGAGACTCATCGCATGTCATCGGAGACGCTTCGATCCGTTGTCTCTGAGATTTTTCGCACCGATCTCGTTCGCGATTTCATCACCTTCGTCTGGCACGCCGGCGAACCCCTCGCCGTCCCCATTTCATGGTATGAAGACGCCCTCACGCTCATTCGCGCCGAGGCGCCGTCGGAACTGAAAATTCTCCATTCCTTCCAGAGCAACGGCATGCTCATCAACGACGCCTGGTGCGAGTTTATCAAATCTCATCATATATCCATCGGGCTCAGTATCGACGGGCCCGCCGCCATTCATGACGCCCATCGCAAGACCCGCCAAGGGAAAGGCACCCACGAGCAAGCCATGCGCGGCGCACGTCGTCTTCGCCAACACGGCATCGATTTCCACGTCATCGCCGTCGTAAGCGGCGAATCCCTCGACCACGCTGACGACATTTTTGACTTCTTTGTCAGCGAAGGCATCCACCACTTCGGCTTCAACATCGAAGAACAAGAAGGCATCCACACCACCTCCTCACTCGACGGCGTCGCCGAAGACCGCGTCGCCGCATTTTTCCGCCGTATCTTCGAACGTCAGAAAGCCACCGGCGGCAAAGTCCGCATCCGCGAATTCGACAACGCGCTCGCCCGCATCGTCGCCGACACAGACACCGCCAACGACTTCATCTACGAGAACGAACAAGTCCGCCCGTTCGGCATCCTCAGCGTCGATTGGCAGGGCAACTTTTCCACGTTCTCGCCCGAAATGCTCGGCGTCGAAACCGCCGACTACGGCACGTTCGCCTTCGGCTCCCTCCGCACCGGCGGACTCGACCAAGCCCTCGAATCCGAAACCTTTCTCCGCGTCCTCCAAGACACCACCGCCGGCGTCGAACGCTGCCGCGCCGAATGCGACTTTTTCAAACTCTGCGGCGGCGGCGCTCCCGCAAACAAATTCTTCGAAAACGGCTCCTTCAATTCCACTGAGACAGCCTACTGCCGCCACGTCATCCAGCTCCCGCTCTCCATCGTGCTGGACGATCTCGAAGCGGATCTCCTGACAAAGCGCTGATCTTCGCTACCGGTCAGCGTTGGTCATGTTCGTGCGCTTTCCAGCACGGCAATCGTCTCTCTTGCATTCCGTTCGATGGAAAACTCCGCCGCTTTCGCACGGCACGCCCCTCTCGCGGCAAGAGCCCTCCCGCGCAGCCTCCACGCATCGAACGCTTCTGCAATCGCAAGCGCGTCGCCGGCTTCGACGATTTCACCATACACCCCTGCTTCAATAATCTCTGAAAACCCGTTCGCCTTCGTCGTGATCACGGGTAATCCCGCAGCTAAGGCTTCGAGGCACGCGTTGGAAAACGGATCATACCAAGTCGGCAAAACAAAAACATCCGCTGCCGCAAACAGGGCCGCGAGTTCACTAACCGGCCCGACAAACGTCGCCGCGTCCGACCGAAAAGAATCCGCTGGCCCGCGTCCGGCGACGAGCAACCTCACGTTCTCGCTCATCTCCACGGCCTCGATCACCGTCCTCAGCCCTTTGCGATCCCATCCGCTTCCGACAAACAACGCGCAAAACTCTTCGTCGCCGATCCCGAATTTCCTCCGTGCCTCTCCCCGATCTGCTCGCTCAACAACGGGCCGGAGTCCGTTAGCCACGACGTGAATCCGCTCTGCCGGAAACGCGAAATGCGCAATAATCTCGTCGCGCACCATTCGCGAGTTCGCGATCACGGCTCTCGTTTTTTCCGGATCGAAAATCTCGCGTTCGAGTTTCACAAGCTGCCCGTGTTTACGATTCACCCACCGCGTCATGCGTTTCCAAAGCGGCTCAAACTGCTGCCGCCGCTTGAGCCATGCCGCGTGAACGCCGTCACCCGCACGAAAGACCTCGCACCCAGGCACGCGTTCGAGGCTCAGATGCACATCGCATCCTGTTTGCTCTCTCGCAAAAGAGGCCGCAAATTCCTCCGGCGTCGCACCGGGCAAACGCACAATTCGCCCGCCAATCCAGCGATCCTCCGGCCACTCCGCGGTAGTGATTAAAATCGGCTCGTGTCCGAGTGCCTGCGCCTCCGCGGCGAATCGCAACAGATACGCCTCCGCACCTCCCGTGGCAGAGTGTCCGCGACGGACGAGTCCGATTTTCATCGCCACCTCTACGCGCCCGGCACCTTGTCCGCTTCGGATTTCGGCGGCCGCCCCAGCAATTCCCACATCGCTTCGTGCGGGGGTTTGCCCTCGTAAAGAACCGAATGAATCTGCGCCGTGACCGGTGCCTCAATGCCGAGCCGCTGCGCGCACTGCCAGCCGCTGAAGGCCGTGGGCACGCCCTCGGCGACCATCTTCATCGACGACTCGATTTCCGCCCGCGTCTCTCCGCGCCCGAGCCGTTCGCCGACTTTGCGATTGCGACTGTGCCGACTAAAACACGTGACCATCAAATCCCCCACCCCGCTCAAACCAAAAAACGTCTCCTTCCGGCCGCCGAGCGCAACGCCCAATCGCATCATCTCAGCCAACGAGCGCGTCACCAATCCCGCCTTCGCATTATCGCCCATATTGAATCCATCCGAGACCCCCGCCGCGATCGCAAAAATATTTTTCAACGCCCCGCCGAGCTGAATCCCTGTCACGTCGTCACTTGTGTAAGCGCGAAAGCTCGGAACCGAAAACGCCTTCTGCAACGGCTCCAGCAAATCCGGATGCACACACCCGATCACTCCAGCAGCCGGAATCCTCTGCGCCACTTCAACGGCATGGTTGGGCCCCGACAGCACGGCGGTCCGGCTCGCCGGGAGGCACTCATCGATCACCTGCGTCATCAACTTGCCGGAGTCGTGCTCGATCCCCTTGGTGCAGGAAACAACGACCAGCCCATCGCCTTTTGTAAACTGGCTCAAAGTCTCAGCAACCTGCCGCGTCGCCATCGAAGGCGTCACAAAAAGCATCAAATTTGCATTGAGCGTCTCCTCGAGATTTCCCGTCGCGTAAACATTCGGAGGCAGTCTCACGCCTGGCAAATACGGTGTGTTCGTCCGATGGGAAACGAGTTCATCGACCACCGCCGGATTGTGCGCCCACAACAACACCTCGCTCCGCTGCTCAGCGAGCAAAACAGCCAGCGCCGTTCCCCAGCTGCCCCCGCCGATCACGCTGATTTTTTTAAACATGTAGTTAGGATTCTGTCCGCGATCGCCGCTCGAAACGTTTCTCGGTGCCGGCAAGCAGACGCGCGATATTGGGCTTGTGACGCCAAATCGCAAGCACGCACATGATGCTCGCGATACCCGCTCTCACCAGATCGCACTGCCCAAACCCCATCAACACAAACGCCGAGGTTGGCAACGCCACCGCTGCACCCAGCGATCCGACGGAAACATACCGCGTCGTGAAAAATAGCAAAAGCCAGACTCCTAGACTGGAGAAGAACACGAGCGGCGGAAAAAGCGCCAGCATGATCCCCGCCGACGTCGCAATCCCCTTCCCTCCCTGAAATCCCAGCCAAACCGGAAAGCTGTGCCCGAGCACCGCCGCCACCGCTGCCACAACGCCCGCGTTGATCACCATTTGATTCGATTCCGCCCCCAACAAAAGCGCGCTCGAAAACCCCGCCATTACCGCAAGCCACCCTTTCAACATATCCGCTGCCAACACCACATACCCGAGCTTTTTTCCAAGGACCCGCAGCGCATTCGTAGCTCCAATGTTTCCGCTCCCCTCCTTCCGAAGATCGACCCCGCGCATACGGCCCGCAAGATACCCGCTCGGTATCGAACCAAGGAGATATCCCACCACAGCTGCCAAGAGAAACGCCGTCACCACGGAGCAATGTCCAGAGCCGCACCCGCCCTCAAGAAAAATCCTCGAAAATTTTTGCGCTCAACCGAACGC
>JBBRHN010000241.1:0-4483 GCA_038222685.1 Chthoniobacterales bacterium
CTCATGAAGACCGTCAGATTCAAACCGTTTTGGCGGAACGCTGGCTTTTAATCGTCAATGGGAAAATGGAACCGCGAATAGACGCGAATAACCGCAGATGATGAGGACCTTAAACAGAACTGACCGCTCACTGTCAGCGGCGGTTTGAACGTCATATCTTCTTCGTTCGTGGTTAACGCTTAAAAGGGTCTTGCGCTAAACGAAAATCCTTCCGGAAACTTCTTCAACCCTCACTCAGCACAAAAAATGAACATTCCTCTTAAAAATAAACTTCTCGCGTAATTTTTTGGCACCTTCTAGCTGGTCTTCGGCGGCTTTGGCGAGCACTCACCGGGCGGTTATTCGATGGGTGCGGCCCTGACTGCGGAAGTCGTGCTCACGTTTTTCTTCTTGCTGATCATTCTCGGCGCCACCGACAAACGGGCACCTCAAGGTTTTGCCCCGCTTGCCATCGGTTTTGGCCTGACCTTGATTCATCTTATTGGAATCCCGGTCACCAACCTTTCCGTCAATCCCGCTCGCAGCACGGGTCCCGCCCTTTTTGTCGGCGGTTGGGCGATCCAACAACTTTGGCTCTTTTGGCTAGCTCCCATTGTTGGCGCGGCGCTCGCCGGCTTGGTTTATCCGGCAATAGCAGGTAAACCCTCCGACAAAGCGGAGTAACTGATTTGAGGGTTGATATCTCTACACGGCCCTCGCGATGAGCGCTGTGAGGTAGGGAAGGAGTTGTTTTTTTCGCGAGACGACGCCGTTGAGCTGCCACGCCCAAGGGCCTTCGTCGGGGAAGTCGATGAGCCGGGTGAAGCTTTCCGAGCCGCGCACGAGGAGGATCGAGTCTTGCGTATTGACGTCGGTAACGAGGAGCGTTGAGAAGAAGTAACTGTGCGAGGCGCGGTAGGTTTCGAGTTCTCCGACGAGTTGCGCTTGTTTTTCATGCAAATGTGAAAAGCTGAGCTCTTCAATCTGGGAAACGCTGAAGCGGACTCCTCGCTCGGTGTATTCTTTGCAATCGGCAGTGATCGCCTGGGCGCTCGACATGGTGAGCAAGGGAGAACCGACGGAAAAAATCTCGGCGGCCAGGTCGGCGGCATTCGCTCCGGCGATGGCCGACAACTCTTTCATCACGGCGCGATCAACATCCGTCGTCGTTGGCGACGTGAGGTTGAGCGTATCGGAAATCAGCCCGCACATGAGCAGCCCGGCCACGTTTTTCGGAATCGGAAGCGCCGCCTGTTGGAAGCAAGTGGCGACGATCGTGCAGGTCGAACCGACGGGACGGTTGAGAAAAAGAATCGGCTGCTGCGTGGGGGCGACGCCGATGCGGTGGTGGTCGAGGATTTCGACGACAGGGATTTCATCCGCGCCGGGAACTGCTTGAGTGAGCTCATTGTGATCGACCAAAATAAGCTGGCGGGGGACGGCTTTAAGGAAGTCGCTTTTTGACAGAATGCCCGTCAAGCAGCCGTCAGGGGTGAGCACGGGGAACGCAAACTGCGCAGACAGCGCCACGTCGCGCCGCGCTTCGCTCAACGGCGTCTCTGCTGCAACGCTGGCGAAATCGGGCGAGAGCATTTGGCCGGCGGTCACTGCCGCGCGAGCGAGTAACACCGTGGTCGCGGTGTCGTATGGCGAACTGATCACCACGACGCCGCGCTCGCGGGCACGCTCAAGCATGGAGGGTTCTATTGGAAGATTGTTCGTAATGATGAGCGCTCCCACGCCGGCTTCGACGGATAGGCTCTGAATATTCCAGCGGTCGCCGACGATTAGGACCGTCGCGGCAAGATCAAGTTCCGAGAGGCGTTTCTCAAAGGAACTCGTGTGCATGGCCGCCACGACGAGTTGATACGCGCAGACCGGCTGCTCCGCGGAACCCGCGAGGAGCGTTCCGTGCACGGATGCGCAGATGTCACTGAGCGAGGCGTTGACGACGCGGGTCGAGGCGATCTTGTCGAGCGGCGGAAAAAGATATTGCCCAAGCTTAAATCCGGAGATGAGGCCCACGCATTTTCGACTGTCATCCACAACGGGGAGTCCGCGGAATTTCGTTTCGCCGATCTGCGTCATTGCCTCGTAAACAGGCGAGTTGAGGTGGGCATAAACGACGTCGCGCTCCATCACGTCTTCCACGCGTGGTTGCACATCCGAGAAAAAGACAGGCGCGGCGAACTCGAACTTGCCGAGCGCAAAGTCGATGCGCTCATTCGTATTCCCACAGCGTGCCGCAACGACGTCCGCTGTCCCGGTCAGCCGTTTGAACTCGGCGTATCCCAGCGCCGAACAGATCGCATCCATGTCTGGATTCCGGTGGCCGATAACAATTGTTTTCATTGAACGGCTAAAATACGCAACGCCCGGAAGATGCGAAGGAAAATTCGGAAAATCCTCGCTCGCCGGTTTGCACAAGCTTTCCCCCGCATGCAGCCATTGAAGAAGCTTTTGACAGAATTAACAGAATTAACAGAATTAACAGAATGAGTTACAAAGAATATGGCCTGGCTTGAAGAGGTCCGCTTGCCTTGTCAAACGTCCCTTATAATGAATTTTGTAAATTCTGTTAATTCTGTCTAAAAGCCGTGTTTGGATTTAAAAATATCGCATCCTTTCGAAATCATTATGGAACCCACTGCGATAAACAAGGTGATTGAGGAGGCCGCCTCGCGGTGATCGCCGTTGTCGGAGCTGGCTTGGCTGGACTGCGATGCGCTCAGGAACTCCACCGGCGCGGACGTGAGTTTTTGGTTTTTGAAGCCGAAACCGAACCCGGCGGCCGCGTGCGAAGCCGGTCATTCGACGGGTTCGTGCTGGATTGCGGGTTTCAAGTGATCCTGAGTTCGTATGCGGCAGTGAAGGATGCCGTCGACATTCCCTCGCTGCGCCCGCGCCGCTTTGCCTCGGGAGCCCTGCTGGCGCGCGGGTCGGACCTGACCCTGCTGGAGAGTCCGATTGCCGGCCTGCACGCTTTCGTTTCGGGCGCGACGACGAATGTTTTTTCCTTCGCCGACAAGCTCCGGCTGGTCGGTGTGCTGGCCGGGGTTTTGCGGATACCCGACAGCGAACTCCTCGCTCGCTGCGGTTTGGCGGACGACACGAGCGTGGCGGATTGGCTGGCGGCGAACGGGTTTGGCGATGGTTTTACCGAGCGTTTCGTGCGACCGTTTTTTGGTGGAGTCCTGCTGGACAACGAACTCGAGACGAGCGCAGCGCTCTTCCTTTACTACTTGAAAAAATTCGCACTCGGGCACGCATGGATTCCCGCGGCCGGGATCGGTGCGCTCCCGGCGGCGATGGCTGCGAAGCTTCCTCCAGCCTCATTGCGCTACGGTCGCCGTGTTGTCGGCTGGGTCCGCTCGCAGGGTCAGGTCACCGCGTTGCTTTTCGACGATGGCTCACAACTCGATGTCTCCGGCGTCGTTCTCGCCGTTGACGAGCCCTCACTGCGCAACTTGGCAGGCGAGGCAAAAGTGTCCGGGCGAACAGTCGCCGTCGCTTATTTCAAAACACAACGTTCTCTTTACGACGGACGTTTTCTCGTGTTGCCCGAGGGCCGGAGTCGGATCGTTAGGCATTTCGCCCAGGTTACTAATATTGCGCCCGAACTCGCTCCGCCCGGCTGGCATCTTGTTTCCGCCTCGATTCTCACAACACGGAACCCCAACGATCTGGCGGCTTCCGCCGCGCAAGAAATAGCCGGGATTTTTCCTGCATCGCAGGGCACGTTGACGCACCTCACCACCATCCACGTGCCTTACGCCGTGCCAAATCAGCCTCCGGGATTCGCCGCCCGCATCGCCGCGCCAGAGATCGGTTCCAACGTTGTCCTCGCCGGCGACTGGCGCGCGGGAGCGAGCATTCAAGCGGCCTTGGAATCCGGCGTGAACGCTGCAAAGATCATCTGCCAATGAGCCTCTCTTTGTCGACTTGCTGGAACTCGAAGCGGCACACGTGCGGTCGTGCGATGATTGACGAAATTCTTTCGCTTGGGTTTCGATCGATCGAGTTAAGCCACGGTATTCACTCTCCGATGCTTGAGGGAATTCTTGCGGCCAAGGAACGGCATCGCTTCGCCGTGTCGAGCGTTCACAATTTTCTTCCCATGCCCATCGAGGTGCTCGCCGACGCCCCGGATTGCTACGAGTTTAGCTCCCACCGCGCCTCCGACCGCACGAGAGCGATGCGGCTGTCGAAGCAAACCATCGACTGGGCCGAACGCCTTCAAGCCCCGTTTCTCGTCGTGCATTGCGGACGCGTCCCGCTTCAGCTCACCGCATCCTTGCGCAAGATCGTCGAGGAAGGAGGCCTCTTCAGCCGGGAATACGCTCAGGCCAAACTCGATGCCGTGCGACGCCGCGAGGAAAATGCCGAGACTTTTATCCAACGCGTGTTGGATTGCCTCGTCGAAATCGCCGATTATGCCGGTTCGAAGGGCTTGAAGCTCGGTGTTGAAAATCGCGAGTATTTCGAAGCCGTGCCCAGCGAGCGT
>JBBRHN010000242.1:0-4465 GCA_038222685.1 Chthoniobacterales bacterium
ACCTCAGCAACGAGCAAAATCAGCCCAAAGACGGGCTCTCCGGCCTCATCGACCGCGTCACCTATCATAACGAAGAGACGGGCTTTGCCGTTCTCCGCGTGCAGGTCAAAGGCCGCCGCGAGCTAATAACAGTCATCGGCACCGTGCCGAGCGTCTCCGCTGGCGAATGGATCAATGCCCAAGGCACGTGGGTGCAGGATCGCGAACACGGTCTGCAACTCAAAGCAGACTTCCTACAGTGCAGCCCGCCAACATCGCGCGAGGGCATCGAGAAGTATCTCGGCAGCGGGCTCATTAAGGGCATCGGGCCGGTCTATGCTAAGAAACTCGTCGCTAAGTTTCATGAGAACGTTTTTACAATCATCGATCAGTTTTCCGCACGGCTCGAAGAAGTCGATGGCATAGGAACCGGACGCCGCAAAAAAATCAAAGAGGCCTGGGCGGAGCAAAAAGTCGTCCGCGAAATCATGGTTTTCCTCCACGACAACGGCGTGAGCACAAGCCGGGCTTCCCGCATTTACAAAGCTTATGGCGAAGAAGCGATCTCCACCGTGCGCGCTAATCCTTATACTCTCGCCAAAGATATTCACGGCATCGGATTCAAAACAGCGGATACCATCGCCGCTAAACTCGGCATCCCCGGCGACTCCATAATCCGCGCGCGCGCCGGAATCGTCCACACACTCGCAGAAGCGATGCAGAGCGGGCACTGCGCGTTCCCGCGAGAGACTCTCATCGCCAAGGCCACAGAACTTTTAGCGATCACTCAGAGTGTGGTCACCGAGGCCCTCGATCGCATGCTGCTCGACGGCGAGGTCGTGTTTGAGAGCATCGGCGGAAAAGAACTCATTTACCTGCCGCCGATTCGCAACGCCGAGGTTCAAATCGCCGCCCGCCTCCGCCACCTCGCGACTCAACCGTCGATGTATCCAGCTATCGATGCTGACAAAGCCCTCGCATGGGTGCAGGAGCGCACAGGCAAAGCTCTGGCGCCCACTCAAGCTGAGGCTCTCCGACAGGCTCTCACCTCCCGCATCCTCGTCATCACCGGCGGCCCCGGCGTCGGCAAGACGACGCTCGTGCATTCCATCCTCCTCGTGCTCCAAGCCAAAAGCGTCGCCCTCCAGCTCTGCGCCCCCACCGGACGTGCCGCGAAACGTCTCTGCGAAACCACCGGACTCCCCGCAAAAACCATCCACCGCCTCCTCGAATTCCAACCCGGCAGCGGAGGGTTCACTCGCAACGAATCGCGACCCCTCGATTGCGATCTCCTCATTGCCGACGAAACCTCGATGATCGATGTCCCGCTTTTCAGCAAACTCCTCCGCGCACTCCCTCAACACGCACACCTCATCCTCGTCGGCGACGTCGATCAACTCCCCAGCGTCGGCCCCGGAATGGCCCTTGCTGACATCATTCGCAGCGGCGTCGTTCCCGTCGTCCGCCTCACCGAGATTTTCCGTCAAGCTGCCCAAAGTGCCATCATTTCCAACGCCCACCGTATCAATGACGGCCATCTCCCCGAAGCCGGCACCGAAAAAGACTCCGACTTTTTCTTCATCGAACGCGACGAGCCGGAATCCATACAATCGACCATTCTCGAACTCGTCAAAACGCGCATCCCGAAAAAGCTCCACCTCGACCCCATCCGCGACATCCAAGTCCTTTGTCCCATGAACCGTGGCTCACTCGGCACCCGGGAAATGAATCGCCTCCTCCAACAATCCCTCAACCCGAAACGCCACGGCGAACCCGCCGTGGAAAAGTTCGGCACCCACTTCCGACTCCGGGACAAAGTCATCCAGAACCGCAACAACTATGACAAGGAAGTCTTCAACGGCGACATCGGCCAAATCACAAAAATCGACTCCGACGAACGCGAACTCGTCATCCTCTTCGACAAGCGCGAGGTCGTTTACGACTTCAACGAACTTGACGAAATCTCCCTCGCCTACGCCATTACGATTCACAAAAGTCAGGGCTCCGAATTCCCCGCCATCGTTATCCCCATCGCCATGCAGCACTTTCTCCTCCTCCAGCGTAACCTCATCTACACCGCCCTCACCCGCGGGAAACAATTCGTCGTCCTCACCGGCGAAAAAAAAGCCCTCTCCCTCGCCGTCCGCAACCACCGAGCCAACGACCGTCACTCCGCCCTCCACGAACGCCTCACCGCACGCTGACACACCCCTGCGCAATTTGCGTTGACGCCGCAACCTCCCGGCACCACAAACAACGCTCATGGAACCCCGCAAATACAGCACCGGAACAAAAGGCCGCATCAAAAAACACAGCGACGAGTGCAAGGAGTTCATCCAAACGAACTCGCCGAATTTCAGCCTCGCCAAGGAATTTATTGCCTCCATCGATCCCGATTACGACGAAACTGTCTGGCAGCGATACCAAACACCCGAAGATATTCTGCCCGAACTCCAGAAATGGCTGGGCGATGAAAAACCGCTACCCGCAAAGCCGGAAAAAACGCCGTCGATCATCGCGCGTCACCCGCAGATCAAGTCTGCAAGCCACCTCGCCGCCGACTCCGCTCTCGCGAAAACCCGCGCTTGGATCGCAGAGTCCTCCGAGACCCTCGCCTCGCTCTCTCCAACCGAGATCGCTGAATCCACCGCCGTCACGTTCTACAAAGAACTCACCAACTCCGAGCCAGCGAAATAGAGCCTCCACACGATTCATCCGATGCGCGCCCCTGAGATCGTCTGCCTCGTTTCCGTTTCGGCGCTCATCGTTTTTTCATCGTGCCAGCGCTCCCCGCAGCCCGACGCTCCCGCCGCCCCTCCGCAGACCGAGGCGACTCAAGACTCCCTGAAAAAACTCCACCACGCCGCTGAAGAAATGGCACTCGATGGATTCCAATTCGACAAACCCGAACTCGGCTGGCCCCACGATGTCGGCGCAAAGACCGGCGCACATTTCCTCTCTCTATTGCGTTCCCACACTGACGTCGCCACCTTCCCACACGAGGCTGAGGTGCAAGTGGCCAATGTCGCCGAGACCGACCCCCTCGACACCGCGCTTTTCAAACTCCGCGACGCCAGCGGAAACGAAACCGTCATCCGCAAAGACGGCCAGTTTGCCCCTGCCTCACTCCCGCCACGCATTCCACCGTGGCTTCCCTGAACCGGGAAGCGGGCATCCCTCGAAGTGACCCAGACTATGAACGGAGCTGGAGAATCTCATCTGCCCGCTTCTGCACTTCACGAAAGCGCTCGGCGTTGGCAGGTTGCTTAATGTCCTCGTCGTAGGTCGGGATCATCTCTTTCATCCTCGCTTGGCCCTCGGGGCTTGATAACAGATTCGGGAAGCACTTTTTGATCACCTCAAGGACGATGTTCACAGAGACCGACGCGCCGGGCGATGCGCCAAGCAGCGCGGAAATGGTTCGCGCCTCGTCGGTAATAACCTCAGTTCCGTAGTGGACGATGCCCGCTTGGCCGTCGGTTTTTTTGATTGCCTGGACACGGATGCCTGCGTCGATGAGTTTCCAGTCCGCAGCCTGCGCGGCGGGGTAAAAGACATGGAGCACATCAAGGCGGTCTTTCATGCTCTGCGTGCCTTGTTGGACGAGGTAGCGAACGAGGTCTAAATTGTGAATGCCGATGTTGAGAAGTGTGGCAATGTTGTCCGGGCGGACGGAAAACGGCAGGTCGGTGAAACTGCCTTTCTTGTGGAGAAACTTCGTCGTCCATGCCGCGAACGGCCCGAACAGCAGCGTCTTTTTTCCATCGAGAATCCGCGTGTCGAGATGTGGCACGGCCATCGTTGGCGCAGCATCGAGCGCCTGCCCGTAGACTTTGGCCTGATGTTTTGCAACGATCTCCGGGTTATCGCAAACGAGCCACTGGCCTCCGATGGGAAAGCCGCCGAGTCCCTTAGCTTCAGCGATGCCAGCCTTTTGCAGGAGCGACAGACTTCCCCCTCCGGCTCCGACGAAGACAAACTTTGCGCGATTGACGCTGATCTGCCCCGTCGCCAAGTCAGTGGCGCTGACCTCCCAGCCTGAGCTGATTTTTTTCAGGCCGACAACGCGGTGACCTGAAGCAATGCCGCAGCCTTCTTGCTTGCCGAGCCAGCACAGGAGCTGACGCGAGATCGCACCGAAGTTCACATCGGTTCCTCCCTCCATTTTTGTGGCGGCGATGGGAACGTCGCCACGGCCTTCAAGAAGCAACGGTGCCCACTTCGCGATGGTCGCTCGGTCAGTCGAGAACTCCATCTCCCGGAAAAAATGGTGCGCCGACATGGCGGCATGCCGTGCCCTTAGAAAATCCACCTGCTCCGAGCCATGCACGAAGCTGAGGTGCGGAACCGGGTTGATGAACTGCTTGGGCTGCTCCGCCATTCCGCTGGCGACGGCGTAGCTCCAGAATTGCTTGGAGTGCTCGAACTGTTCGAAGATCTCGATGACCTTGGCGGGGTTGACCGAGCCATCTGCCTCGCGCTTCGG
>JBBRHN010000243.1:0-4446 GCA_038222685.1 Chthoniobacterales bacterium
CCTTCGCCTCGGAGCGGGCGAGATCACGATTGCCCGCCTGCCGTGGAACCTCCTGAGCATCATGCAGCGGACGAGCAAATCGTTATCTGGGATGATGCAGGACAAGTCGCTCTCCCTTCTGGAACGTCATCGACTGAGATCTTATCAAGAGCGGCTGTTCGAGCAATTTGCCGCCATGGAGCCTGTTCTCCTCCCGCGCTTGAATCCGCGTGCGGGGGCAGCGGGTCGCCATGGAAATGACAAGGGCGCCATCCGGCCCCGCATCGCGCCGGAGGAGGTATGACTGGATTGGCGCCCCGCACATCCACTCTTGCGAAGACCACTGGCGGCGTCCGCAATAAACGCCTGATCCTCGTCGCCATCGACAAGGGCGGGGTTGGAAAATCTTTTTTCTGCGTGCGACTCATCGAATGGATGAACGAAACTCACCAGACTTTCATCGCCTTCGATCCCGATTACAATAACAGCACGCTGACCCGGTTTTATCCCGAGGCGCAGTTCCTTAACATCGGCCACAGCGAAAATCTCGATCTGATCGTTGAGGCGCTCGACAATACCGACGTTGTCCTTGTCGACGGTGTCGGTGCGCAGCAGCGGGTTTTTATCGACTGGATGGAAGAGACCGATCTTCTCAAGGTGAAGGAGAGTCTCGGCTTGTCGATTACGCTCGTGTTGATGATAGAAGAAGACAAAGACACGGTCTTCCAAGCCGGTGACGTCGCGCGTCGTGTCGGCAAGCAAGTCGACTGGCTCGTCGTGCGAAACTTCAAGCAAAGCCACTCCCTCCGCATTTACCAGAACAGCCGGGCCCGCGAGGATCTGCTTCGTATCGGCGCCAAGGAAATCGATTTGCAAAAACTGCCCGAGCACCTCACGACGACGCTCCAGATGAACTCCTGGACGATCCCACAGGCACTGGCCTCGAATGACCTCAGCCTGCTCGATCGACAGAGACTCGTCGAATACAGCAGAAATTTGCATCGCCAGCTCTCCAACATCCAACCCATGCTACTTCCATGAACGACAACCCAGAGATCCGCGCGAAAGTCCTAGAGTGGCAGCGCCGCCACAATGTGCAAGACAACGACCCTGCTCTGGCGTTGATCGACTTGCTCGACCTTTACTACCGGCAGCCAGTCGTCGTTCAAGCCTCGGCCGATGGCAAAGCCTTGCCGTCTGTCAACCCCGAAGCCATCGCCGACGCCGTCCGCGCCTCGATTCAACCATCGCTCGACCGGATGGTCAGCCAAGTGCGCGATCTGGAACGTCCCACAGGCGCGAATTTTCAGCCTGAGATTCTGCTCGATTCGCTTCGTGCGACAATCCAGCCCGCCTTGGATCGCGTGGTGTTGCAGGTCCGCGAGTTGGAGCGCGACCGGCCCGTGACCGCTGGCGTTGCGCCCGAGGCTCTGTCAGAATCTGTGCGTTCGGCGCTCCAGCCTTCCATTGACCGGCTCGCGACGCAAATCTCCGAAGCTCCGAGCTCATCGGCCGTGCCGATCAGTTCTGAGGTGCTTTCCGAAGCGATCAAAACTTCGCTTCTCCCGTCGCTGGATCGCGTCAATTTCCAAATCCAGGAACTGCAAAAGCGCCTCGAAACCACCAACATGGAAGAGTCGGCGAAAAAAATCGAGGGCTACCATGAGAACATCGACTACTGCACAAAAAAACTCGATGTGGTGAAGAAGGAGGCGGACTCGCTCGTGATCAAACTAGAAAAAGCGAGCGCGGACATCAAGCCCATCACGCGCGGAGCGGTGGTGATGCTAATGCTCTTTACAGGCGTGATCGGCTGGGTCCTGGCTGTTGTTTTGCGGTGAAAAGAAGCTTCCATAGTGCGGGACGCCTTGCCGGAAGGCAAAAGTCCTTGCGGCACGGGCTATGAAGTTCCCGGATCTCCCCTTCGCGCCTGACAGCAAGCTCCGGCAGTATTTGCCGACGGCAATGGGTTTGTTGTTCATCGTGATTCTGGTCGCAGTCGCCTCGAGCGTGACGACTCGCACGCAAATCTCCGTTGGCATAATGGCCATCGCCGCGTTTCTGATCTTGCGGAACTTCAACAAGAACGAAACGGTGCGCATTGTCTTCCTGATCATCGCCGCGTTCTTGTCGGTCGATTATTTTTATTGGCGCACATTCAGCACGCTCACGTTCCATGATCCCGTCAGCTTTTTCTTCGCCCTCGCGCTCTATTTTGCCGAGCTCTACGGGTTCATCGTTTATGCGCTGAGTATTTTTGTGAACGTCGATCCGCTGGATCGCAAACCGCATCCGCTTCCGACTGATAATTCGCTGTGGCCGACTGTGGACGTATTGATTCCGACTTACAATGAAGAGCCCGACCTGCTCGAGATCACGTTGCTGTCAGCCTTGCAGATGAATTATCCCAAGGACCGTCTCAAGGTTTACATCCTCGACGACGGCGGCACGGATCAACGTTGCAACTCCGAAGACCCCGAGTTCGCGGCGGCGGCCCGCCAACGGCGACTACAGCTCCAAGCCCTTTGCCGGCAGTGGGGTGCTCATTACGTTACCCGCGCCAAAAACGTTGGCTCGAAGGCGGGCAATATTAACAACGGACTCGAATTCAGCTCCGGCGACCTCGTGGTCATTTTTGACGCCGACCATGCGCCGACGAGTGACTTTCTTGAGAACACGGTCGGTTGGTTCCTTGCCGACCCCAAGATGTTCCTTGTGCAAACGCCGCACTTTTTTGTCAACCCCGATCCCATCGAGAAAAATCTCCAGACATTTCAAACGATGCCAGGCGAGAACGAGATGTTTTACAAAGTCATCCAGCGCGGGCTCGATTACTGGAACTCCGCGTTTTTCTGCGGTTCAGCAGCCGTCCTGCGCCGCCGCTACATCATGGAAACCGGCGGCATCTCCGGCGACACGATCACGGAGGACGCAGAGACCGCTCTCACTCTCCACGCGAGAGGCTATAACAGCGCCTACATCGGGCTCCCGATGGTCTCCGGCCTTTCCCCCGAGACCCTTACCAGTTTCATCGGCCAGCGCATTCGTTGGGCTCAAGGGATGATCCAGATTTTCCTTCTGAAGAACCCGCTCCTCCTGCCAGGGCTCTCGATTCCGCAGCGCCTGTGCTATTTCAGCAGCTGTTTTTTTTGGTTCTTCGCATACGCCCGCGTCGTCTTTATTCTCGCTCCGCTTTGCTTTTTGATCTTCGGGTTGAAAATTTATGACGCGAATTTTATCGATTTCCTTGCCTTCGCCGTTCCTCACTTGCTGGCCGTTTTTATGGTATCGGATTTTCTGTTCGGCAAAGTCCGCTGGTCATTCGTCTCGGAACTATACGAGTTGATACAATCCGTTTACACGCTGCCGGCGATCATCAAGGTGTTCATGAATCCACGCGCTCCGACCTTCAAAGTGACGGCCAAAGGCGAAACACTTGGCGAAGACTACATTAGCCCGCTGGCCAAGCCGTTTTATGTTTTCCTGATTCTCAACACCGCCGCCCTTGGCTTTGGCGTGGGCCGTCTGATTTTCACGCCCGAAGACTCCTTTCCCACGAGCATCACGATGCTCTGGGCCGTCTTCAATATTTTCATCCTTTTGGCCGCAATAGGCACACTCTTTGAGCGCAAGCAAAGGCGGACGACGCCGCGCATGCCGATCAAAGTTCCCGCGCTACTCAAGATCGGCGAAAAGTCCTACGAGGCAGAACTCCGCGATCTCTCCAACCAAGGCTGTGGCGTCTTTATGGATCCCGTCTACGAGACGATTTTTGTCGAAGGGACACCCGTGGAACTCACCGTGCCTTCAGATTCCCGTTTCGAAAACTTCCCGCTCCACTTTGTCATCAGAAATGCCCGGCGAGAGATCGGCGCGCTTTTTGTTGGCGGCCAGTTTAAACATCGCTCGCTGGAGGAAATGAAGTTGAAGGTGGCTTTCGTCAACGGCAGCAGCCGCAGGTGGATGGACTTTCAAGCCAGCCGCGAGCGCCGGATCGGCGTGATCCGGAGTGGGTTTTTTCTGCTCGGTCTGGGCATCCGCTATTCACTTCAACACTTCGGGCACGTCATGCTTGCCACCAATACCAAGCGCGCGGCAAAAAATTACAACCCGGGCACCCAATCCACTTGAACCACCGATAAAAACCATGAGCCAACACACAACCCACCACATCGCCACGATTCTGGCAGCCGTCGTCATCGCGACCGGATCGCTCCACGCGCAAACCCGAGTGCCCGTTATCCCGACCGCGCCTCCCGTTGCGCCCGCCGCGGGCCTCGCCGTGCCGCTCCCGAATCCGACACCCGCCGCCGAGGCTCTCCGCGACAAAACTCAAACTCTTCGCCTCCCGCTGCGTCGTTTGATCCCGGCCGAGGCACCAGTAATGCTCCGAAATTCGAGCAGCACTTACACGGTCTTCGTGCCGCAGAGTGCCCGCTTCAAATCGAAGACCTACAGCCTCCGGCT
>JBBRHN010000244.1:0-4438 GCA_038222685.1 Chthoniobacterales bacterium
ATGAGCGGCCACCATGCGGAGAGCGGGGCTGCGGCAGGGAGAACTTCGAGGGTTTGCGAGACGCGTTCCGATTGGCCGTTCACACGCACGCGGACTTCGAGGTTCCACTTTCCGGGAGCTGGCACGCCGAGCCACGCGGAGTTGAGCAATCGATTGGTCGAGTGATTGCGAGTTGCGGAGGCGACTGTGCCGAGCCCGTTGAGCGAATTGCAAATTGTTGCCCACTCTGCCGAAGGCGCGACGTTTTCTTCACTTGTGAGAGAGATGCGCACATCTGGATCGGGAAGCGGTTGGCGCGAGGCACGATCCTGAGCGAGCACGCCGAGATCGACGGCGCCGACGCGCAGCGGGGTTGGGTTGGCAAAGACGGTGATGATCATGTTGCCGGTCTCCTCGCGAAGCACGACGACACCCCCATCGGCAAGGGCGTGTGACGCGGTGAAGAGGATAAAAATGCAGACAAGAGATCTCATGTCACATCCGGAGTCCGCGAAGTTCCATTGGTTGAAAAATGATCCAGAGTGCGAGCGCGTAGAGCAAGAGAGCCAGCGATCCCCACGGCGCAAAAAACCAGCCCGTTCGCGAGGGCGCGGCGATTTTTGATTTTTGCCAGAGAATCCAGAGCGAAAAAAGAATGCCGGCATTGAGGAGGAGAATTTGGAGTCCGGGCAATGCCGGAAACGCCAGCGAGGGCACGGTCCAATTGGCGGGCATTGCGCCGAGGCCGAGGTCGGACATTGCGCGTTGACAGATCGGCCCCGGCGTGTGCGAGCCGGTGAGGAGGTGAAAGAGAAGATGCGAGATCCACATGGCAAATCCGAGTGGCGTAAATGCGACGAGAAATCCACAGGCCGTCTCGCGGAGTTGGCGGGCTCCGGCGATCCACGCGCAAAGCAGCGAAAGCGCGATTGGGGCACCGAGGAGGATGGCGGCGAATAGGAGAGCCATTGTTATGCCGGACAGCGCGGTTTGCCACACGATGAGCGGGCGCGTCATCGCTGCCGCGTTGAGAAAGGCGCCGGCGACGATCACGCCGGCAAGCACGGCTATGTCGAGGCGATGGGAAAAACCGCGCACCGAGGAGCGCCGGGGCGGATCGATGATGATGTCTGCTCCGGGTCGGGCGGTAAGGATGCCGACATTGTCGTGCGGGCAGGCGTTCACGCAATCGAGGCAAAACGTGCAATCCATGTTGCCGGATTTTTTGGGTTGGAAGAGTTCGAGTTCGCATCCGCGCTGCGTCGCATTGCCGCGCAGGCAATCGTGAGTGCGACAAGACGCGCAGACGTCTGGCTCGCGAACGCGAACCTCCAGCGGTGAGGCTAACGAGGAAATGAAATGGAACTGCCCGATGGGGCAGACGTATTTGCAGAAGCTTGCGCCGCGGAAAAAACCATCGATCAGGAGAGCTGCGATGAAATACATCGCGACAATCCAAGCGGTCCACCACGGGCTGTCCCAGAGATCAAAAAACTCATACGCCCAGAAGAAGATGACGAGCAGCGCGACGGCGATCCATTTGGAACGAAGTGCGGGCGGCCAGCGGCGGTTGCCGGGAAGGATTTTTCTCCCGAGGTCTCGAAAGAATGTAAACGGGCAAACCATGCAAAAAAGATTTCCTGCCGCGAGAAGCGCGATGACGGTGAAGCCGCGCCAGTGTGTCCACGGTAACACGCCGGCAAGATTCATGGAAGACACTTGCGGGCCGAAAAATCCGTCTGCCATGACAATGATGGCCAAGCCGAAGAGGAGGCATTGGGCGAGCGGACGAAACGGTTTCCAGCGCAGGATGTTGCCGATGACGGGTGTGCGGAGGAGGTCAAACGGACGCCCTGGTGGCGAGGGCGGCAGGGGTGCTCGCACGACGGAAGGGCGCGGGCGTTTCGGCGAGAGGTAGCTCATGGCGATGATGCCTGCGGGGACAAGGAACGCGATGGAGCCCGGCACCCACATCACCGCGCCGGCACCTGTCTGGTCGTCGATGGCGGAGAGGCTCGAGATGCGCGGCGCATTGGCGTAGGTCGGGTAGAGGATGTTTTCCGAGAAGGTGAGAAATCCTGCCAGCACGGTGTTTTGGATGTCGGCAATGAGGAGATACGGCACCATCGCCCAGCGGGGCCAAACAGGACGCGAGGGCCATGGTTGCACGACGGGCCACCAAAAGAGCATGGCGGTCGCAAGAAAACACAGGTGCTCGATCAGGTGCCAATTCGATGAGCCCAACGCGAGCTCATACATTGGCGGCAGATGCCAGAAGATGTTTGAGAACATGAAAAGCGGCCCGGCGAAAAGCGGATGCACGAGCAGTCCGCCGAGGCGGTGCATGAGCGGCGCGTTAAGGAACGGCCCGAGCGCGTCGCGCGCAAACCAAAGCGGCAGCCCGCGTAAAAATGGCAGCAGCGGCGCGCCCCACAACAGAAGCGGCGGGGCGACCATTGTGAGGAGCAGATGCTGCACCATGTGGACGATGAGCAGCCAGCTCGCGAACGTGTCGAGCGGCGATGCGAGCGCGAAATAGACGATGCCGAGTCCGCAGAGAAACGAAAGCAAACGCCACGCGGGAAAACGCTCGGGGACTTGGCGGTGAAGTTTGCGCCAGCCTCGAAAGTAGATGATCGCCGACAGGAAAAGTCCGGCGGCGGGCACGGGCTGGAACGCCCAGGAGGCGAAAATGAAATCAGCGGTTTCCATGTCTGGAACGCGCTGCGTTTTCCATCGTCAGACGACTACCGCGCCGGGGCGGGAGACTTCGCTTTTTCACCGTCGCGATACCAGAGAATGCCATAGCGGCGAAGGTTGGCCACGAGGGCGCGGAGGTTGTCGGCGACCTCGCGATCCGAGACCAGCGTGCCGAGTGCGCCGCGACCTTGGCGCACTTCGCGCAGAAGGCTGCGGATGTCGGCTAGTGCCTTTTGGAGCTCGTCGGCGGCTTTTTTGGCGGAGTCCATCGTGGCCTGTCCGCCCTCGATCGCGGTGCCGGCTTGCGCGACGACCTTGTCCACATTGGCGGAGGCCTCGGCGAGTTTCTCGCTGGTTGTCTTGAGGTTTTTTAAGGTCTCGGAAATCGAGCGAACGCCCTCTTCGCTGAGAACGCCGGAGTCGATTTTGGCGGCGACGGAGTTGATCTTGCCAATAGCGGTGCGAAGCTCGGTCATGAGCTCTCCGGCGGAGTCTGCCATGCCGCCGATGCCGCCCGTGTCGTAAACGCCCTTAACGACAGATTCCGGCGCAATGGGAGCAGACTCTTTCGCCCCCTCTTTAAGAATGATCTGGATGTATTTGTCACCAAGCAGGCCCGAGCTCCCGATGCTGAACGTGCTCGCGCTCGGGATTTTGACGTTTTCTGCGATGCGGAGATTGACGCTGACGCCTTCCATGTTGGGAAGGAGTTTTGGTCCTTCGGCAACGCGTCCCACGCGGGCGCCGGCGAGGAGGACTTCCGCGCCTTTGAGCAATCCGCTGGCATTGGGAAACTCCAGGCGCAAATTGTAAGTGCCCGTCACGCTGTCGCCGAGGCGTCCGAAATAAACGACCATCGAGCCGATTACGATCAGTCCGATGAGGATGAAAATGCCAACTTTGGCCTGCGTTTTTTGGTCTTCTCGGGTCATGACATGGCTTTCAATAAACGGTTTCGCCCGAGCGTCCATCCACAAAATCCCGAATGACCGGGTCTTTCGTCTCGCGGAGCTCGGCGGGAGTTCCGAGGAAATAGATACGCCCTTCGTTGAGGAGCGCAACTCTGTCGGCGATGTGGTAGCAGCTCACCATGTCGTGGGTGACGACGAGGGAGGTGACATGGAGCTGACGTTGGAGATGGCGGATGAGGCGGTTGATGCTGTCGGAGACGATGGGGTCGAGTCCGGCTGTGGGTTCGTCGTAGAGGATGACGTCGGGCGGGGAAATGATGGCGCGGGCGAGGGCGACGCGTTTGCGCATGCCGCCGCTGAGGTTGACCGGCATTTTGTGCTCATGCCCGGTCATGTTGACCATGGTGAGAGCCTGGGCGACTTTTTCGCTGACGACGGAGGGGGATTTTTCGCCGCGCTCGCGGAGCGGAAACGCGACGTTGTCGAAGACGTCCATGGAGTCAAACAACGCCCCGTCTTGAAACAACATGCCGATTTTGCGGCGGACGGGTTCCATCTCGCGTTCGGAGAGAGATGTGATTTCCCGGCCTTCAAAAACAATGCTGCCGGAGATGGGGTGCATGAGGCCGATGAGGTGTCGGAGGAAAACGCTTTTTCCGCCGCCGCTCTTGCCGAGGAGCACGAGAGTTTCGCCCTCGTGGACTTCGATGCTGACGCCGCGGAGGATTTCCTGGCCCCCGATTTTTTGCACGAGGTCGCGGACTTCGAGTAAAGGCGCACTCATCGCTGGCCGGCGGGAAAGATAATGTTGAGAGCCATGGTGAGGAAAAAGTTAGCGATGAGGATGG
>JBBRHN010000245.1:0-4421 GCA_038222685.1 Chthoniobacterales bacterium
AAACTTTTCCGTCAATCGCGTAAAGATCTCCGGTGCCAGTCAACTGGACTGGAAAACACTCGCCTCGCTCCCGCTCCTCACTGCCATCGACCTGGCCAGTTGCCAGATCGCGCAGTTCCCTTTAAACACTCGCGGTTTCACTCGACTCCGCTCGGTCAGCCTTGCGTCGACTCCCATCGGCGACCTCTCTTTTGCACGATGGCTCCCCATGCTCGATAGCCTCGACATCTCGGGCACGTCAGTCACTGACCTCAGCACGCTTTCCGGATCGCGACGCCTGCGCTCGCTGGACTGCGCCGGACTCGCCCTCGCAAACATCCGCACACTGCTCTCGCTCCCGCTTGAACGTCTCACCATCAGCCCGTTGCTCATCACCGACAAGGTCGGCCTCAGCCAACTCCGCGGACATGGCACTCTCAAAATCGTCCGCACCTCAGACGATCCTGAAGAATTCTCTGCCGCCGAGTTTTGGAAAAAACTCGACTCCGGCGGCTATTCAGTCGGGAACTGAAGCTGCCGTCTGCTTATTCAGCATTCGCCGCCCGGTACAGCGTCGCGTAGGCACCGCCGAGCGCGAGCAACTCCGGCCCGGTTCCGTCTTCTACCAGCTTCCCGTGTTGCAAAACCGCAATGCGCCCGAGTGCGTGAATCGTCGAAATTCGATGAGTGATGATGAGCGTCGTCCGGCCCCGCATGAGTTCCTCAATCGTCTCCATAATCGCGTGCTCGGTTGAGGGATCAAGCGCGCTCGTCGGTTCGTCGAGCAGTAGAATCGGCGCATCTTTCAAAAACGCCCGTGCAATACCGATTCGCTGCCGTTGGCCGACACTCAAGTGCCCTCCTCGCTCGCCGACCGGGTTATTGAATCCGCCAGGCGTTTGCATGATAAAGTCATATGCCTGCGCCCGCTTGGCCGCTTCGACAATCTCCTCGTCGGTCGCCCCGGGCCGCCCATAGGCAATATTCTCCTTGATCGTCGTCGAAAACAAAATCGTGTCCTGCAAAACCATCCCGATATGCGACCGCAGACTCTTTTTGGTGACACTGCGTAAGTCGTGCCCGTCGATGGATATCACCCCGCCCGTCGGATCATAAAAACGCGGCACTAAGCTAAGCAAAGTGCTCTTTCCCGCCCCGGTTCCACCCACAAAAGCAACTGTGCTACCAGGCTCAACTTCGAACGTAATCCCATCCAAAATCGCTCGCTCCGCCGTGTAGCCGAACGAAATATTTTCAAACCGAATGCGGCCGGTCGGCACATCAAGCGTCTTCGCATCAGGCGCATCCGGCACGTCGTTGTCGCGATCCAGCACATCAAAACACCGCTTTGCCCCGGCCGTCGCCCCCTCCAACGCCCACGCTGTGTAAGTGAGCTGTTCCAACGGCTGGTAAAGCAACAACAAATACGACGCGAAGACCGTTAGCCCGCCCAAAGTAAGCCGCCCGTCGACAACCTCCATCGACCCGACATAATACATCAACGCCGTCCCCGCCGCCATCAATGTGCCGACGACCAACGCGCTGACCACCGAGGTTACGTTGAGCCTCAGATTCGCCTCCAGACTCTGCGCCGCCTGTCGCCGGAACTGTCGCACCTCGAACGCCTCGCGTCCAAACGCCTGCACCATCCGGATTTGGCTTAGCCCCTCCTGCGTGAGCGTGAGCAAATCGCTTTCGCGCTCCTGAATCGTCGTGCTTTGGTTCCGCACATGCTCGGCAAAATACCGGACCGCCCAGACCACAAAAGGCAGCACCACCAGCGACGCAATCGTTAGCTTCCAACTCATCGTCGACATCACGACCAGCGTTCCGATGAGCGTCACAACGGAAGAGAGCACCGTCGCAAAGCCTTTGTTGTAAATCGTCTGAATGCTCTGCGAATCATACGCCACGCGAAAGCTCGAATCCGAACTTCGCCGCGCATCGTGGAACTTCAAAGGAAGCGCCTGCAACGCCGCATACAAATCCGTGCGTAACTTCAGCAACGCCCGCAGACCCACACGGATAAACAGATAGCTCGATGCGAGGTTTACGACACCCCCGAGCAGGCTGATACCAACCATAATCATGCAGAGCCAAAATAAAGCGTCCGGACCGCTCCCGAACCAACGCACCACCTCTTCCGTAGTCGCCTTCGTTCCTTCGCTCTGATCCAGCACGCCGTCGATGATGTATTTCACCGGCCACGGCCTCAGGAGACTAAACGCAATCGAGGCGAGCGTGAGTAAAACAGCCGCAAGTGTCGGCCAAAAAAACGGACGAAAGTAACGAAAAGCCCTCGCGTAAATATTCACGGCTTCGAGACGAAGATAAACAAAATCACCTGGCGTCTGGCAGAATCACCGCGTTGATGCGTTCGATCCCCTCGCGGGCAAACTCACTCGGCGGATACGCCTTCTGTGCTTTCAAAAACCATGCGAGCGCCGAGCCCGGTTGCTGTTTCTTCTCCAACTCCTCAGCCTGCTTGAGCGCGCGCACAAAGTCCGCAGCCTTCGTCGTGAGATTGGCTCGTACCTGGTTCAACTTGTTGTCGTCCGGAAACTGTTGAAAAGCCCGCTCGGCGCTTTCCCAAGCCCCCGCAAAATCCCCCCTCTTCTCAACCTCCTGCGACCGGATCAGCGCGGACTCGATCACTGTCATGTCGTCGAGCACTTTGCGCAATTGCTCCTGCTTTTCAGGGAACATCGCCGTCGCCGCAATAAAACGCATCTTATCGTCAAAAATCTGCCGGTAATTCCGCTGGCTCAACAATTGATCGAAGTCCACCAACGCCCGTTGCTGCACGTCGGCTTGACTGAAAATCATCCCTCCGACCTCGGCCAGCGCGGGGTTGCGCGGCCAGATCTCCGTCGCGGCTTTCAGCTCGGACTCAAGCACAGTTTTGTCGCCACTCACCGCCGCGTTTTTCGCCTTCGCAATGTGCATCGCCGAAACCGTGCGCGCCGTCTCTATCGCCGCCATCGGCTTCGAGTTATCAAAGTCCTTCGCCGTTGCATCGAGCTCCTTCACGAGCTTCTCCGCCAGTGTATAATCCTTCACCTCGATCGCGCTGATGAGTTGATTCGACTTCTGAACAAACGCCAGCGCACGCCGCTTGTCATCCCGCGAAAGCGTCCGCACATCCGCCATGTATTCACCCAAAATAAACGTCTCCGCCAACCGCTTCGTCGCGCTCTCCATCTCTTCTTTCTCCAGCAAAAACTTAAACGCCTGCACCCCCTCGCGCACATCGCGCATCGCCTCGTTGGCCAGCGAATCCAGCGTGCCCACCGTCGGCGGCATTCCTGTCGTTTTAGAGAACAAATTTTTCGAGTCCTCTCCCACCCGCAACAAACTGTCGCCGTCGCTGAAGATCGACCGATAAAACCGCGTCCCGATCACAACATGCTGAAATCTCCGTTGCAGAAAATGCTGCACGATCAATGCCTGAAACTCGATCTTCACCTGCAACTCAGCGACTTCCTTTTTGAGCTGATTGACCTTCAACAACGCGTTCACCTCTACCATCCGCGTCACCAGCGGCTGCATCTCCATGTCGCGCTTGAGCTGCTGCTGTTTCTTCCACTCCTCCTGCGCCGCCGGGTCGCTGCTGTTTGGCCCGCCGAGACTCGATCCATTCGCTGTCATCTTCGCGTTCCACTCCAGCCGCTTGCGTTCCTTTTCCAGACTGTCATTCGCGGCGACGAGCCGTTCGTTGGATCGCTTGGCCAGCCACGCGGCATAGACCTGATTCGCAATCCCGTCGCAAAGCCTCGCATCGATGTCAAACTCCGAAGCCTGCGGAAGAAGTCGAAATGCCTCGTCCGTTCCCTTCGGAGTCACCGTGCCCGGTGCGAGTTTGTCGATGATTGCCTTAAGGATCGCGTTATAATCCCGGTCGCTCTCCGAAGTTGCCGCCGGCGCGTTCAGAAACTTCTCAAACCGCGCCTCAAAAATCCGGTTATTGTTAATGTTCCAGCTCTTCCCGTCCCACTGCACGATTTCGCTCCCCGGATCAAGAAAAGGCAAATCCCTGCCGAGAAAACTCGACCCTCCAGCCGGGGGCGCCGACCCGCCGCCCGAGCCCTGCTGAACGGGTGCAGCCTGCTGCTGTGGGCCCGGCGCGGCATCCGGTTGTTGCGCCACGCAAACCAGTGGTATCACCAAGGCCAAAACGAACAAAAGCCTCTTCATGCCTTCGAAAGATTCTTTGTGCGCAGCACGCCCTTGTCATCGACCTCGATCACAAAAATAAACCTCTGCCCCTTTTGCACATTGATCGCGTTGAACTCCGTCGTGATGAGCACCGGCAGCGTGTCTTTTCCGGATTCCACATCCACCGCAAATAGCCGGCCCGACGTAGGCGACCACGCAAGCGAATTGGCGATCTCGCCCTCAAATTTGTAAATGTTGCCCCGCAGGCTGTTTGCATTTTCCAAATA
>JBBRHN010000246.1:0-4419 GCA_038222685.1 Chthoniobacterales bacterium
CCTCCACACCGTCCAGCAGGAGCACAAAAAGCATGCGAAGGACTCCAATCCCAAAGTTCGCCGCCACCTCGCGCAGGAAATCAAGGAGATGCAGATCCGCTTCTGGCTCACCCCGGAAGAACTTGGCTTGCATCACAATGACCTCAAATCCTGGCATCGCAAGGCGCTGAAAGCTAAAACCGAGATGGTCGAAGCTAACCTTCGCCTCGTCATCTCGATTGCCAAGAAATACACAAACCGCGGCCTCTCCTTCCTCGACCTCATTCAGGAAGGCAACATGGGCCTCATGAAAGCGGTGGAAAAATTCGAATACCGCCGCGGTTACAAATTCTCGACTTACGCGACATGGTGGATTCGTCAGGCCATCACGCGCTCTATCGCCGATCAAGCCCGCACCATCCGCATTCCGGTGCACATGATCGAGACGATCAACAAGCTCATCCGTGTGCAAAAGCAACTCGTCCAAGAATACGGACGCGAGCCTCTGCCAGAAGAAATCTCCGATGAGATCCAGCTCCCTGTCGAACGCGTTCGCGCCGTTCTCAAAATGGCGCAGCAACCGATCTCGTTGCAGGCTCCCGTTGGCGACAGTGACGACACCAGTTTCGGCGATTTTATTGAAGACAAGGGTGCCGAGAACCCCGCCGACATGGCTGCGATCGTCCTGCTTAAGGACAAAATCAAAGACGTTCTCGAAACGCTCACCGAACGCGAACGTCAGGTGCTCGAACAACGATTCGGCCTCGTCGATGGCTATAGCCGCACGCTCGAAGAGGTCGGTCGCCAATTCAAAGTCACCCGCGAACGCATCCGCCAAATCGAGGCCAAAGCCCTCCGCAAAATGCGTCACCCCACCCGCATCCGCCAGCTCGAAGGTTTCCTAGACGCCCAAGAGCTGTAGGGCAGCCCTAAATTATCGCTGATCCGGCGCGTCGCACATTGGATTTCCAGGGTAATTCCCGCAGAAGTAAAAAAGCGAGATTGCCACATGCCCCTCCTGCGGCATGATTGACTTTCGAAACCATCATATGTCCTCTCCCATCCAAGTCCTCGTCTGGGGCGAATATCGCCACGAAAAAAAGAACCCTAAAGTTGCTGCCCTGTATCCAAACGGGATGCATGAAACCATCGCCGCCGCGCTGCGCAAGGATGCGTCTCTCTCCGTAAAAACTGCGTGGCTTGATCAGCCAGAGCATGGACTCACCGATGCCGTGCTCGATGCGACCGACGTGCTGGTGTGGTGGGGTCACATGGCGCATGGCGATGTGGCCGATGAGGTCGTTGCCAAAGTGCAAAAGCGCGTCCTTGAAGGCATGGGGCTCATCGCGCTCCACTCCGCTCACTACTCGAAAATCTTCAAAGCCCTCATGGGCACGACGTGCTCGCTTAAATGGCGCGAATCGACCGATAAGGAACGCATTTGGAATATTAATCCTTCCCACCCGATTACGCAGGGCATCGGCGACTATTTTGAGATTCCCGCCGAAGAAATGTATGGCGAGCCGTTTGGCATTCCGGAGCCGGACGAGCTGATTTTCATTTCATGGTTCACCGGCGGCGAAGTTTTTCGAAGTGGCGCGACTTGGCAACGGGGCCACGGCCGCGTGTTTTATTTTCGGCCCGGCCACGAGACGTATCCGTCTTATCACCAAGCCGAAGTCCAAAAAATCATCGCAAATTCCGTGCACTGGGCAGCTCCCCGTGTCCGCATCCCCGATACCTGCCCAAACACCCCCGCGCTGGAGCCACTTCCCGAGGATGAGGAAGGGGCGGAGCGTCCAACAGAAGGGTTTCGCTAAGCATTATGGCTAAGACACAAAAAGTGAATGTCGTCCGCCTTGCGGTCATCGGCACGGGCGGGATGGCTAACTGGCACGCAGAGAACTTTGCCAAAATTAAAGGCTGCAAGCTCGTTGCCGCGTGCGACGTAGACCTCAAACGCGCCGGGGAGTTTGCGGCGAAACACAAAATTCCGCACGCGTTCGGCAGCGTGGCCGATCTCTTGGCTGCTGGAGGGTTTGAAGCTGTCACGATCGTCACGCCGGATGCATTTCACGCCCCTATTACGCTCCAATGTCTCAAAGCTGGCAAACACGTCCTCTGCGAAAAACCTCTCGCGCTCAATCATGCGGATGCCAACAAAATGCTCGCCGCTGCAAAGAAGGCTGGCGTCGTGCACATGGTCAACTTTTCTTACCGCGATTGGGCGTGCATTCAAGGTGCGACGGCCTCGATTCGTCGAGGCGACATCGGCGAGATTCGGCACGTCGAAGCGAGCTACCTCCAAGCCTGGTTGCCATCGAAGGTCTGGGGCGACTGGCAGACGACTCCAGCGTGGCTCTGGCGTCTTTCGTCGAAACACGGTAGCAAAGGCGTTCTCGGTGATGTGGGTGTCCACATCATCGACTTTGCAACGTTCCCCATCGGCCCCATCAAAGAACTCACTTGCCGGTTGAAGGCGTTTCCAAAAGCCAAAGGCAACCAAATCGGCGAATATGTTCTCGACGCCAACGACTCCGCGATTCTGAACGTCGAGTTTGCCAACGGCGCCCTTGGCGTCATACACACAAGCCGTTGGGTGGGCGGACACGCAAATCGTTTGTTTCTGAAAATCGCCGGAACTAAGGGAACCATCGAAATCGATTCCGACCGCTCGACAACAGGCTATCGCGAATGCCGAGGCAAAGGCCTCGACAAATGCGAGTGGACGGAAGTCGCTTGCAAGCCGGTTCCGACCAACTACCAGCGCTTCATCAAAGCGGTTCGAGGTGGCACATCCGGAGAACCAGACTTCGCGCGCGGCGCCGAGGTCCAAAAAGTCCTCGACTCCTGCTTTGTCTCGGAAGCTAAACGCAAGCCAGTGCGCGTTTAAGCGGAGACAGATTTTGCGGCATATCGATCGGGAACTTCCGCCCCCGGTGTAAGTCAATGCGCACTCGGTGAAATCGAAGCCTCACTCCCGGCCCTCACGAGCTTCGACCCTCTCATTTTGTCTATCAAACGGCTTCGACAAACGCGACGGCCCGGGTCTCTGACCAATACTCGTTCGTGGCGTTGAACGAGACGAAACCGACATGGCCGCCGCTTCGCGGGTTCTCAAAATAGAACGCATTGCTTGCTTGGGCTTCCTCTTTCGGCAGGCATTGTTCGGGCAGAAACGGATCGTTTGCTGCGCTCACCAGCAACGTCGGCACGGCGATGCGGTGCAGCACTGAACGACAGCTCGCCCGCTGCCAGTAATCGTCCGCACTCGCAAATCCGTTCATCGGTGCTGTGTAGGCGCCGTCAAACTCCCGGAATGTCCGCATGGCGTCCAGCCCCTTGTCGCTCACGGCATCGGGGAACATGCCCATCTTCACGCGCACCTTTTGGCGCATGGAGCCGAAAAAATGAGCCATGTAAATCCGGTTCGCCGAGGTCTCCAATGCCAACGCGCTCGACGCGAGATCGCATGGCACGGAAAAAGTCACCGCCGCCGAGATCCGTGGGCTCACTGCGGTGCCTGCATCGCCAAGATACTTGAGCGTGATGTTTCCGCCGAGACTAAACCCGACCAAAGCGATTTGCGTGTATTGCGGCGGAACATGCTCCAGCACCGTCGCGAGATCATCCGTCGCCCCGCTGTGATAGGAGCGCAAAAGCCGGTTCGTCTCGCCGCTGCATCCGCGAAGATTCCATGCGAGCACATCCCATCCCGCCCGCTTGAATGCCGCCGCCATGCCTTGCACGCACGCGTTCCGGCTGTCCCCTTCGAGTCCGTGCGAAATCACAACGAGTCTCTCGCCCCTGCTCTCTCTGCTCCAATCCAAGTCCAAAAAATCCCCATCCGGTGTCTCGATGCGCTCGCGCTCTGGCGTCACCAACGCGACCCTTCGGAAGAGCGCAGGAAAAATCGTCTGTAAATGCCCCTCGCTCAAGCCAAATGGCGGACGATACGTCGCGCCCTCAACAATTGGCATTTTGCCCCCCTGCCGGTTCCGTGCGAAAATCCCGGCTTAGCAAGCTCTCCAATCCCGCCATCTCAGCCTCCAGTGCCTCGCGCTGCTCCCGCGCCGTCGGCGAATTATCCAGCGGCGGAGTCCGAACCCCCGCTAAACGCACCGAAAACGCCTTGTGCTCGCGCTCATCGCCCAACGCACGAAAGAGCTCGTGCACCCGCGCCACACGCCGCCCCGCGTCTTCAATCTTCCCCAACGCCTCATCCGCCGAAGCCTCACCCGTCTCGACCAACTTCAGTTGCCGACAGCTAAACACCCGACACCGCACGGGCCGATCCGCATAAATCGCTCAACTCCCCCCGCCATGCGCCGCACAAGGTTGTAAAAAATACGCATCTCCCCCGCGTCGCTTCAGTTTCAATCCTAACGCCACCAACCCGCGCTCCGAATCCCCCTCCTGAACCCGCATCCCGTCAAACAT
>JBBRHN010000247.1:0-4414 GCA_038222685.1 Chthoniobacterales bacterium
CCGTAGATGAGCGAAAAAACGAGGAGATTTTGCCGGACGAGGAGGTTCGAGGGCAGGGGTGCGTAGGCGGAGCAAAAGTTGCAGCGGCGGAGGATGGCGATGCGGTGGCGGGGCATCGCCATGGAGAAGGCGGAGATGGTGCCGGACGTGGGTTCAGTGAGGCCAAGAATCATGTTCATGGCCGTGGTCTTGCCAGCGCCGTTGACACCGAGGAGGCCGAGGATTTCGCCGCGCCGAAGTTGAAAAGTCAAACCCTCGACAGCGACGGTGCCATCAAATTCTTTACGGAGATTTTTGACATCGAGAACGATGTCGCCGGGCGGGTTGCTCACACGCCTTTGTAGTGCAGGCTCAACACGCGAAGGCTGTCGGCGCCTTGCTCGGCGGTATAAAGAAAGAGTTGCAGCGAGGTCGTGGCCTGCACCCATTGGTAGCCGATGAGGGTTTGGAGGACTTCGCCCTCGCGGGTTTTTTGACGGGCGATCACGCGGCCCATGCCGTATTTCGTGTCGATGTTCCTCCGGGTCTGATCAAAAAACTGGGCGTATTGGACGGAGTCCCACGAGCGGTCGCCGTAGTGGAGTTCGATCTCGCTGAGCGAATCGCCGTCAAAATAAAACACGGCGCGAATGAGGAGTTTTTGCGGGATGCCCTCAACGATGAGGACGGCCCGGCCTTGCACTGTCTTGCGTTCGATGACCCTTGCTTGAACTTTTTTGAGGCTCTCCTCCAAGCGCGCGGCGGACTCGCCCCACTGGAAATTGAATGGCACACGGATCTCCTCCCCGGCCTGCACGGGCACGAGCAGAACGATCAAAAACAACCAGACGAGCGGGCATCCGAAACGAGGCATCTGCAGAGACTATCGAAAGAAACCGCCCCCTGCGTCAATCGCTCTCGCGAATTTCTCAAAAAAATCATTTGCCAAAATTAGAAAAACCGACAATAAGAGCCTTTCAGCAGATGAGGTCGCGATTTGGTGAACACCGTCCGGAGAATTCCGGCGGAGGTTTGAAACCCGGTAGTCGGGAACAGTCTCCGATCCCAATGCGTTCTAAAAAAAACCATGGGTACAAAACTCTACGTAGGTAACTTGTCGTTCAACACGACAGAAATCGCAATCCAAGACCTTTTCTCGCAGTGCGGAACGGTGTCTGAAGTCATGCTCATGCAAGACAAGTTCACGGGCCGCTCACGCGGTTTCGCGTTTGTGTCGATGGGCTCCGACGCCGAAGCGCAGGCCGCAGTGGCTACGCTCCACGGCAAAGACCTCGACGGTCGTGCACTCACTGTCAACGAGGCCCGTCCTCGTGAAGACCGTGGCCCAGGAGGCGGCGGCGGTGGTGGCGGCGGCGGCGGCGGCGGTGGACGTTTCGACGGACCTCGTCGTGACTCCCGCGATGATCGTCGCGGCGGCGGTGGCGGCGGTGGTGGTGGTGGCGGACGCAGCGGTGGCGGACGCGATTTTCGCCGATAATCAATTTTAACCAGCAATTTGGCGTGGGAGGGGTGACCCTCCCACGCTTTTTTGCGTTAACTGAATCCACCGTTTGAAGAGGCTTTCGACAGAATCTACAGAATTAACCAGGGGCGCATCTCTGAAATGTGCAAACCAAAGGAATGCGGGCAAGATGCCCACGCTCCTGTGAAGAGGCGTCTTTGCACGTTTCAGAGATGCGCCCTCAACCAGGCCAAGCCTAATTCTTCGCCGCTCATTTTGTTAATTCTGTAAATTCTGTCTGAAATCCGTTTCAATACGGCCCGCGAATGCGGTTTGCGACTTCGGTCTCGTAGAAGACGCACAAGGCTTCGTGGCATTCGGGAGACAGGCGCGGAAGCTTGGTGGCGACGGCGTTCGCGGTGGTTTGTGTCGGGCGGCTGGAGCCCGGGATGACGACCGAGACGGCGGGATGGTCGAGGATGTAGCGGATCGCGAATTGCGGGAGTGTGACACCCGGGGGAAGGAAAGTTTGCAGCCGCGCGACGAGTTCCAGTCCGTCCTCGAACTCGAGTCCGCAGAATGTTTCGCCGACATTGAACGCCTGGCCGTCGCGGTTGTAGTTGCGATGATCGCTCGGTGCAAAAACTGTCTGACCCGTCAGGTGTCCGCCGAGCAATCCGCTCGCGAGTGGAAGGCGAACGACGATCGCGACGTTTTTTTCGAGTGCGCGGTCAAAGAGTTCGCGGGCGGGCTTTTGGCGAAAAACGTTGAAGATGACTTGCAGCGACGCCAGGCCGGGTTGTTCCAAGCAAAGCAACGCCTCTTCCACGGTCTCCACGCTCGCGCCGAACTCGCGGATTTTTCCCTGCTCGCGCACGAGTTGCAGCCAGTGGAAAATGTCGCCTTGCTGGAGGATTGCCATCGGGATGCAATGCAATTGAAGCAGGTCGATTGTCTCAACGCCGAATCGCTTGAGCGAACCCTCGATGCCAATCTGCACGGCTTCCAACGAGTAGCGATCGGGAAACATTGGGCGCGCGCGTCCAATTTTCGTGGCGACAAACGGGCGTTCCTTCCGCTCCTTCAGGAACGCTCCAATGATCTCCTCGCTCTTTCCGCCGCCATAGACATCAGCCGTGTCGAAAAACGTGACCCCGGATTCCATCGCCGCCAGCAGAATCGTGCGGGCGCGCATGTCGCTGAGCCCACCCCAATCGGTGCCGCCGAGTTGCCAACATCCGAGACCAATTTCTCCGACCGCCTGACCCGTTCGACCGAAAAGTCTTGTGTTCATGACGTCGCAAGTATCGGACTCTGCGGCGTGATTGACAACGCGTTTCGGCTGTGTAGAAAACTTTGGCACGCCCCATGCTTGATTCCAGATCCCGATGATAACAGCAACTTCTCGGGTCAGGCTGACGGCGTTCACGCATGAACAACTTCCAAATCTTTACCGGCGGACCGCTCGACACCAACGCGTTTTTCCTCAAAACCACGGGCGGCAATCTCCTCTTCGATGCACCCCAAGGCGCGGATGAGTTTTTTGCCGGACACCAAATCGACTGGCTTCTGCTCACGCACGGGCACTTCGACCACACCGCCGATGCCGCTGCCATCCAACGACGCCACGCCTGCCGCATTGGATTTCACGAGGACACCACCCCCATGGTTAGCGATCCGACATTTTTTCGCCGCCATGGCTTCGGCCTTGATGTGGAGCCAATCTCCGCCGATCTCGTCCTTGCCGAGGGTGACGAAAACCGCATCGCCGAAACTCCGATGCGCCTCCTCCTCGTGCCCGGTCATTGTCCAGGCAGTCTGTGTTTTTATTTCCCGGATCGGGGTGTGGTTATCGGCGGCGATGTCCTCTTCCAAGGCGGTGTGGGACGCTGGGATCTGCCGGGGGGCGACGGCGAATTGCTCTTCGACGGGATTCGCAAAAAACTCTTCGCCCTCCCGCCCGGGACAGTCGTGCTCCCCGGTCACGGCCCCGCAACCAGTATCGGCGTCGAACGGGACACCAATCCCTATCTGCGAGTTTGACGTTCTTTTCCTCGACAGTGTGCGCCGAGTGGGTTAACTCGGAGGGAACACTTTTTCTCCCGCCCAAAATATGCCCCGCTATACTTACGTTGCCCTTGATGCACGAGGCCAGGAAACTTCTGGCGTCGTCGAAGCAGACTCTCAAAACGCCGCCGTCGGCCAGCTCCGGCAATCCGGGTTTTTCCCGAAGAGCATAGCCGAGGAGGGCAAAGGCCCGAAGGTCAAAACAAAAGCCCCTGCCAAAGCCGCTGCTCCCCGCAAGGACATCAAGATCAACATCCCCTTTCTTCAGAAGACCACCATCAAGCCCAAAACGCTGATGATCTTCACCCGCCAGCTCGCCACTCTCATCGACGCCGGCCTTCCTCTCCTTCGCGGGCTCACCGTGCTCGCGAAACAAGAGCCCGACGTCGTTCTCAAGGGCGTCATCATCAATCTCGCCGACTCCGTTCAAGGCGGCGGCACGTTCTCCGAAAGCCTTGGCGGCCATCCCAAGATCTTCAACAAACTTTACGTTAACATGGTCAAAGCCGGAGAGCTCGGAGGTGTGCTCGAGCTCGTTCTGCTCCGTCTGGCCGAGTTCCAAGAGAAAGCCCAGAAGATCAAAAACAAAGTCGTCGCCGCGATGTTTTACCCGATCATCGTTCTCGTCATTGCGATTGTTATCCTCGCGTTTCTGCTCGTCTTCATCGTGCCGAAGTTCGAAGCCATCTTCGCCGACATGCTAGGCGGCAAGCCGCTCCCCGGGCTGACCCAGTTTGTCATCGGCACCAGCAATTTGTTCAAAAACAACGCCCTCGCTCTCATAGGCGGAGTCATCGGGTTTGTCATCCTCTACAAAGTTGTCTCCAAAACCAAGCAAGGCATTATCGTCATCGATAACATCAAACTCAAAGCCCCCCTCTTTGGCGACCTCACCCGCAAAAGCTC
>JBBRHN010000248.1:0-4414 GCA_038222685.1 Chthoniobacterales bacterium
AGCGAAAAACAGCGAGATGGCCACCAAGCCCCGTCCGAGCCATTTCGCTTTCAGATTCACTGGAATGACGAAGAAAATGAGGGCACGAATTGGCATCTCGGGAAACAACGCCGCGAAGGCGCAGACGACGCCAAAGACGGACCCCGAAGCGCCAATGAGGAGGGTTCCGCCACTTAGCAGAAGTTGCAAAATGCCTCCAACCGCACCGCAAGTCAGGTAGAAGGTGAGGAAAAGCCAGCGACCCATCAGTCCCTCCAGAATCTTTCCCGCGAACCATAATCCCAACATATTCACAATGAGGTGGAGCAGGCTGTCGTGAAGGAATTGGTAGGAGAGCAGTTGCCAGAGCATCCCGTCTTGCAGGCCGGGCCAACTGAGTCCGAACGTTGCACGGATCCAGCGCTGCAGGCCGTCCGCTTGCATGCTGACCAGGAAGAAAAGAAGGGTGTTTGCACCCACCAAGATTTTGACCACTGTGAGGCCGTCGTTTCTTTGAGGTGAAAACATTAGCGAGTCGATCGACCTGAAATCGCTAAATATGCGTATGAATAGTAATTCATTTAATTATATTGGTTTATGATAGTTATTATTTAATAAAAGTATAAACAGATGAGCGCCGTTTTAGCTTCGCTCGCAACGCGAAGTCCATGAAATTCGTCTAAGCAGCCGCGGTATCGGGAGCCTGAATGGGCCGGAAGCGGAAGCGGGAGTCGTAGCGTCCGGCGTTGAATTTGGTGCAGCACTTTATGCATGCAACGGGACGGGTGAGCGAGCGAACGCGGGCCAGAACGGTCGAACAGTGGGAGCAGGCATAGAAGAAGCGGCGTTCGATTTTGCGGCGCTTGAAAGGCAGGTCGTGGCAGCGTGACTCGTTGGGTATGCCGAGGAGTTCACAGGCGTTTCGCCACTCTGGGCCGTGGGCGTCGATGCGGCGGCGTCCGACCTTGTGCTGGGCAAGGAGGTGGGCGAGTTCATGGCGAAGGGTACGTTGGACTTCGGTGAAGGAGACCTCGACGAGTTTGGGGTTGAGGACAATACGTTTTTCGGGCCAGGAGGCGAGACCGGCCGTGGTGCGAAGGGTGGGATTCCAGCACACCGCGACACGGAGGTCATGAATACCGGCGGCGCGGAGGAGTTGATTTGCGAAGTCCTCCAGCAAGGGATCGGGGCGCAGGCGGGATTTGCGGCGCGGCTGCTTGTGTGTTTCGGGCGAGGATTTCACCCGGCGCATGACGGATCTGCCGAAATCGAGGAGAAGTTGCCGGTATTTCATTGGGCGGGCGTGGCCTGTCGATCGACGACGCGTTCGACGGCCTGAATGGTTGTTGCGATTTCTTCGGAAGTGGTGGCCTTGCCAAGCGAAAATCTCACGGTTGCCATGGCGGTTGCGGGTTCCACGCCCATGGCGAGCAGGACGTGCGACGGCTGAATCGACCCGACCATGCAGGCCGAGCCGCTGGAAACACAGATGCCTTCAAGGTCGAGGCCGATGAGGAGGGATTCGCCATCTGCTCCGGGAAAGCTGACATTGAGCGTGTTGGCCAAGGTCTGCTCGGGCTCGCTGTTGCGAATGGCGTGAGGGACTTGGGTTTTAATACCCGCCCAGAGCAATTCGCGTAGTTCGCGGATTGAGCAATCATCCCCTCGCGAGCTAGTAACAGCAATCTCGGCTGCCGCAGCGAGTCCGGCGATTGCGGCAACGTTTTCGGTTCCGGGCCGGCGGGTATTTTCGTGAGCACCGCCGTGTCCAATGCGGGAGATGGCGGTGCCGGCATCGAGCCAGAGGGCGCCGACGCCCTTGGGTCCGTAGAATTTGTGAGCCGTGATGGAAAGGGCTGTGATGCCAAGATCCGCAGGCCGGACGGGGATTTTCCCAAATGTCTGAACGGCGTCGGTGTGAAAGAGCACATTTTTCGAGCGGCAGATGGCGGCCAACTCGGCGATGGGCTGGAGGGCTCCGGTCTCGTTATTGGCGTGCATGATGGAGGCGAGGATGGTGTCCGGTCGCAGGGCAGTGGCGAGATCGGCGGGAGAAACGACGCCTTGGGGCGAAACGGGGAGAAAAGTGACTTCGAAGCCCTCAAAGTGCTGGAGATACTCCATCGCGTGAAGGACGGCGTGGTGTTCGATGGCGGAAGTAATAAGATGTTTACCGCGAACGGAGTGGGCGCGGGCGAGGCCGATGACGCCGAGATTGCAGGCCTCGGTGCCGCCGCCGGTGAAGATGAGTTCATGGGCGCGCACGCCGAGCAGGGCGGCCAACTGATCGCGTGAATCGTCGATCGCCGCCCGCGAGCGACGGCCAGCGGAGTGAATCGACGACGGATTCCCAAACTCCCCGTTGAGAAACGGCAGCATCGCCTCGCGTGCTTCGGGCGCGAGCGGCGTTGTGGCGTTGTAATCGAGGTAGATCATCTTGAAAAGGTGCGACGTTTTTTCAAATCGACCATCCGGTGTCTTTGGGAGCCGAGCGTTGTTTTTTATCGAGAATCTGAAGCTGCTTGTCCTCGAGGATGACCAGCGAATTCGGCGGGACGCTGTGCATGAGGAAAACGTTGGCGCCGACGGTCGAGCCATCGCCGATGGAAGTCTCGCCGCCGAGGATTGTTGAGTTTGGGTAAACGGTGACGCGGTTGCCGACGTCAGGGTGACGTTTGCCGCCCTTCACGATATTGCCGGTGTCGTCTTTTGCGAAGCTGCGCGCGCCGAGTGTGACGCCGTGGTAGAGCTTCACGTGTTCGCCGATGCGGCAGGTTTCCCCAATGACGACACCTGTGCCGTGATCGATGAAAAAATACGCGCCGATTTCCGCGCCGGGATGAATATCGATGCCCGTGCGTGCGTGCGCCCATTCCGTCATCATCCTCGGCAGGAGCGGCACGCATTCTTTGTAGAGCGCGTGGGCCATGCGCTGGATTGCGATGGCTTCGAGGAATGGATACGAGAGGATGATTTCTTCGCGGCTGAGCGCGGCGGGATCGCCTTCATAAGCGGCCTCAATGTCCGTGCCAAGGTGTTCACGCACGCCAGGCAGAGCCGCCAAAAAATGTGTGAGCACCTCGCGGGCCTTGAGCTTCGGGCATCTCGGATCGACCACGCGGAGGCTTTTGGCGACTTGATCCTCAAGCTGTGTGGCGACCGACGTGAGACGAGTCTCGGTGAGATTGCCGAGTTCGCTTTTGTGGATGGGCTTTTCGTCGTGAAAGCCAGGAAACAAAATTTGGAGGAGCTGTTCGCAAATGTGCCCGAGTGCGCGTTTCGACGGCAGGTTGAGGCCGTCCGTGTTGTTGAGGCCTCCGACCTTGTCGTAGGATTCCAGAATTTCGCGCACGGCGGATTTGACAGCACTCTCCATATCGGGCGCAAATATGCCTCGGTTCTGGCCGTTGTCGAGTTTGGGAAAAATTTGGTAAAAATCAGGCCTAAGTGGGAGGTTCACGGTGGCTTTTAACCGTCTCAGGCGGAATCGTTTGCGATAAATGAGCCTTTTTGGCACTTCTCAGTTGAGGAATTGCAATCCGCCGAAACCGTGGCAGCTTCGCGGAATGACGCCGCTTGTTCTGATCGTTGGTTTTTTGGGGAGTGGGAAAACGACATTTCTGAAAACCTTGATTCCGAGTCTCGCGGAGCGCGGGATTCGGCCGGGACTTCTCATCAACGATTATCAAAATGCGAAGGTTGATGCGGAGCAGTTTCGGGATTTGATCGACGAGGTGCGTGCGCTGAGCGGCGATTGTGTGTGCTGCGGATCGCGGGAGCAGTTGTTCGAAGAACTTGGGAAATTTTCTCACGATGCGGGGAGGGTGATGATTGTTGAGACGAACGGCACGACCGACTCGGCGGCGTTGATCGAAGCCATTGCTCTCGATCCGGAACTACGTCGTTTCACCGATCCCGTGCAAGTGACGCTCATTGACGGACAGCGGTGGCAAAAGCGTTTTTGGCACAACGCGCTGGAGCGCGAACAGGCGAAGACCGCTTCGCACATCGTCATTTCTCGGACCGACACGGTCGCGGCTGAGCGGTTGACGCATGTGAGGTCTTCGCTCACGGCGAGCGGAGTTGCGGGGCGGGAGACGGACGCGGTGGCTTTTGCCAATGAACTCGTCGAGATCACTGCCGAAGCCGCCTTGCGTGCGGAGCGGACGCTTTGCGGACACGGGTGCGGGCATGCGCACCATGAGCACGGACATCATCACGAGCACGACGAACACGCGGCGCACCATTTTGCCTCGTGTGAGTTTGCGCTGCCGGATTTCGTTGACCAAAAAAACTTTCGCGCGCTGCTGCGCGATCTTCCGGGCGAGGTTCTTCGTGCGAAAGGCCTTGTGCGTTTCCACGAGAAGGCGGATGAATTTTATGTCTTCCAGCGCATTGACGACGACGTACAGTTTTTTCCGGTCGGCCCCAACCC
>JBBRHN010000249.1:0-4393 GCA_038222685.1 Chthoniobacterales bacterium
GCCTCGGCAGGCACTTGAAGAAAACGTCAGAAACAATAACCACCTATAAACCATGAGCAAAATCGTCCCCGTCCTTCCTTCCTCCACTTCCGGCCCCCTCGGCGTAAAGCACCTTCCGCGCCTCTGGCTGAAAAGCCTGCTGAGCGCAAGAGGGCAGCTCGCCGACGGTTACAAAGACATCGGCCCCGGCTACGACCAGATGGTCCTCGCCGCCATCGGCATCGACCCGGATGCCGCACGCAGCTACATCGCCAAGGAGCAACCCTCCTATGTCGCATTTGAAAAATGGGTAGCCAGTCAACCAGGCGTCAAACTCGATGCCACAACCATCGCCGATATCAATGCGGTCGTGATCGGCTACAACCACGACGACGCCACCCGCTCGCAAATTCTCGCCGCCGCCGGAATTCCCGATGAGGGCCTGATCCTCGACGCTGTCACGTTGAACGTCATCGACGATCTCACCGAATTTCACGCGGCGTGCACGAAATAAAATCTCTCGATTTCGCAAAACGAAAAAGCCTCTATCCATGCGGGTAGAGGCTTTTTTTGAGTCTACAAGGTGAACGCGGGCAGTTCGCCGAATTCCCACTTGCTCTTGATTTTACCGTCGAACGAAAGGCGGACATTCACAAAAGTTGCAAATCATCGCGGGCTCAATAACTTAAGCCTTCTCATGTCGTCCTGTTGTTCTTGCGCCCCTGACTCCGGACCATCCGAGTCCTCGACCGGGTGGATGCGGCTGGCTATTGCGGGCTTGGTGGCCGGGCAGTCTATGATTTTTGGTTTGGCGGCCAGCATCTCGCCGCCGACCGGGACAGCGCGGCTGGTGATTCACGGCGCGCTGGCCGTTTCGGCTGTGGCGGTCTTTTTGCTCGCGGGGCTTCCTGTTTGGCGCGAGGCGGTGGCGGCGGCGCGGCGCGGGAGGATTGTCATCGAGCAACTTTTTTTGGCTGGTATGCTGGCGGCGTTTGGGGCGTCGGTTCACTGCACGCTGACGGGATACGGGCACGTTTATTATGAGGTCGTGGCGATCCTCGTGGCGATCTACACGTTTGGAAAATTGCTTGGAGAAAAACGACGGCGGGCGGCACTGGATGCCGCACGGACGCTGGGAGCTGAGTTTGACATCGCCGAGTTGCTCGCGTGCGATGGCACAACGCGGCGGGTGCGGGCAGCTAGCATTGAAGTCGGCGACCGGATTCTCGTTCGCGAAAATGCGGCAATCCCCAACGACGGCGTAATCGAGGAAGGGACGGCCTTCGTGCGCGAGACGGCTCTCACGGGCGAGCCGTTTCCCGTCGTGAAACGTCCCGGCGATTTCGTGATGGCCGGGAGTTATTCGGTCGATGGGTTGCTATCGATCCGGGCGACCGTGGCCGGGACGGCGCGGAGACTCGATGCCTTGCTGGAGAGCGTGAAGGCCGCGCAGGAACGTCCGAGCGACCTTCAGCGCGAGGCGGATCGGTTGGTCGCATGGTTTTTGCCAGCAGTGCTCACGATTGCCGTGGCGACGTTTGTGTTTTGGACATGGCGGGAAAGTTGGATCGTCGGTCTTTTCAATAGCCTCGCCGTCATTCTCGTGGCCTGCCCGTGCTCGATGGGGCTCGCGACGCCAGTCGGTGTTTGGTCCGCGCTCGCCGCCCTCGCCGGACGTGGTATCTTCGCCAAGGACAGCAACCTGGTCGAGCAACTTGCGGGCGTCGATACTGTCGTCTTCGACAAAACGGGAACGCTCGGCGAGGAGGAACTCGAGCGCGTGGACTTCGTCGAGGCACCGGGCCAGAACCGCACGACGTTGCTTGCCGACATTGCCAGCCTCGAAGCGTCCAGCAACCATCCTGTTGCCCGGGCTTTTCGTGCCAGCGGTGCGGCCTCGGTTACGACGACGCTTCTCCCCGGAGCTGGCATTGAAGGAGCGGTTAACGGATGCCAACTCCGCGTCGGAAACATCGATGTCGTTCCACTGGGCGAACGCGCGAATGCGGAGAAACTGGCGGCGACGTTGCGCGGCAGCGGGGGTGGATCGCATACGGTTTTTGTCGTGGCGGATGGTCGAGTCGTCGCGTCCGCGTTGCTGCGGGAACGGCTTCGAGACAGCGCGCGGGCAGCGATTTCGGAACTCGAACAAATGGGAATTCGCTGTGAAGTGATGACCGGAGACCGGGCTCAAGCGGCGGCAGCGCACGGATTGCCCAATGTGCAGGCCGGACTCTCTCCAGATGACAAGGCGCGGGCGATTCGCGCTTTGCGAGCGGATGGTCGGCGGGCTCTTTTTGTGGGCGATGGCGTGAACGATGCACCCGCGATGTCGGAGGCCCACGCGGCTTTTGCGATCGGATCGGGCAGCGAGTTGGCTCGCGAAACGGCAACAGCGGATCTCAACTCTGGCGATCTTTCCGCGGTGCCGTTCGCGATTTCACGCAGTCGCCAGGCGTTGCGGGCGATTCGCGGCAACCTGCGCTTTGCTGCTGCCTACAACGCCATCGGCATCGCGCTGGCAGTGACGGGAATCCTCCATCCCGTTGCCGCCGCATTGCTCATGCTGGCATCGAGTTTTACCGTAACGTGGCGTGCGCTCTCGCCAAGCGAGGCACCTCTCAAGAAGGCTCGTGCCGGAATTCCGTGGCGGGTCGTGCTGCCGGCAACGGCGCTCGCTTTGCAAGGCCCGGCCATTGTTTATCTTGGCGGTTTTCACGGATTCACCGCTGCCGGTTTCGTTTTGCTTTTTCTCATTACGGGCGTCGCCTGCGGCGTGTGGCTGGCACGGCGGGCGTTTAGTCCCTTTGCCGAGATGGCGCTCGGGATGTTTTCGATTGGCGGCCTTGCCATGCTCGGCGGGTGGTGGGCGGACGCGGGATTTGCGGCCGTCGTGCGGGACGGTGCCTGCCTGTGCGGTTGCGTGAAGTCGAACATGGGGCTCGGCCTTTTTGCTAAAATAAATTGGATGGATGTCTCGATGCTTGCGGCGTCGGTTCCCGGGATGATGATCGAACGCAACCCGCGCAATCGATGGACGTGCTGGCTGGCTGGTGTGGTGGGAATGCTCGTCGGGATGGAAGCTGCCGCGTGGCTGATGACCCTGATCCCGATGACGATGCCACACGTAAACTTTTTTGGAACGTATGGCGCGATGATGTTCGGCATGTGTCTGGGCATGATTTTGGCGTGCGGAACCTGGCAGAATTGGAGAGCAAAAAATTGATCACAGCAACAATACCAACTGAATCCCCCGAAAAAGCGCGGCGAAGAATGATCGCCGAACGTCAGAAAACCTCTGCCGCCTGGCGCATCATCCACATGCTGGGATCGCTGCAACTTGCACTGATCCTGCTGGCAACAATTGCGCTCGTATGCGCGATTGCGACGTTTGCGGAGGCGGAGTTCAGCGCGAAGGTTGCGCAGGTCTATATTTACAAAGCGCCGTGGTTTGTGGTCTGGCTCGGCGTTCTCTGCATCAACCTGCTCGCGGTCACTGTCACGCGCTGGCCGTGGCAGAAAAAACACACGGGATTTATCATCACCCATTACGGTATTATCACGCTGCTCATCGGCGCGATGATCGGCCTGCACACAGGCTTTGAAGGCAATGTGACGTTGCACACGTCGAAGCCGCCGGTAACAAAAATCACCGTCAATCGGAGCATCATTCAAGTCGAGAGTCCGAACGATTCCGCCCTCTACGTGATGCCGTTCGATGCCGCCACGGCCAAACCGTCCGAGAAAAAACTAATCACCCTGGGCGTGCCCGGCACCGACTTGCGCATTGTTGCCGACGAGTTTAGCGACAATCTCATAAGCGAACAAAAGCTCATTGCAGGCGAGGACGGTGCGCCGGGCGTCTTGATGCGATTCACGAGCCCGCGTATGGGGCAAACGCTCGACATGTCGTTCGTGCTCGATAGCGAGAAACCGCCGGTAGAGGATTTCTTCGATCTCGCCAGCGTGACTTGGCAGGGCAGTTTGCCGCCACCCCGGACGGCAGAGGTCGCTGAGACGCAGATGGTCTTTGGAAGATTCGCTCCCGTCGTCCAACCCGCAACTGAGGCAACTGGCGTGCGCACAATCCTCAGCACCGACGGAAGCAAGGTCTCCATCGTTGCGCCAGACGGCACCAGCGCGACTTATCTCCGCGAAGAGATCATGAAGAAGCCCGTTGCGGCCGGCACGGTGACGGTCACGGTTGAGGGCTATTGGCCTGATTTTGAAATGCGCGGCGGGCGTCCGGCGAGTAAGTCTGTGCTCCCGAACAACCCGGCCGCGCTTGTCCGAATTGCCACCAGCGATCCCGCGGATGTTTCCAAACCCGCGCTCCTCCTTGCGCCGGACGGCGAAGGGGTCGCATTTCAACTCCAGCGCTCGGGCATCACCTACGCTTCGGGCCGCATGGCGA
>JBBRHN010000250.1:0-4364 GCA_038222685.1 Chthoniobacterales bacterium
ATAGGGTGTGTTCCCCTGCGACGGCAGCCCCGCCATCCGGCCAAACACAAACGTCATGATCAACATGCTCAAAAAAGGCTGAAACAACGCCCACCCGGCCCCGGCGACCGTCTGCTTGTAACGCACCGCGACATCGCGCCATGCCAAAATCAACAGCAGCTCCCGGTAGCGCCACAAATCCGCCCAGTAGTTCTTCTCGCCCCGTCCGGCCTCGATCCAAAGATCGAAATCCCCCGCGCAGTCTGAGTTAGTTTTCGCAGTCGTTGTTTCCATAATTGGCGGAACGCGCGCTCTCGCCCGCCCGGCGCCTTTTGATTCCCACGCCTTCGAGGTAACAGGAATTTTGTCTCTGCGCAATCGTTCGTCTGGGTGGATTCACGAAGTCAGTGCGACAGTTCATTGAGCTGCAAACGGATTGCCGATCGCTCGATAGATCACGAACAAGGTTGCGACATGAAAAGTGGCGATCCCGAGATTGCTCAGAACGACCGCAGGGTTACGAAAAATGAGAAACAGGAAAGAGGTGTTAAAAACCGTGAGATTCTTGCTATGCTGCCCATTCTGTAAATTCTGTCATTCTGTCTAAAAAATCCGTCGTCAGGTTTAGCGGAGGCGCCAGCGGGCGTCGCCTACGCTGAGGACTTGGATGCGGACCGGGGTGAGGCCGGCGCGGTGGAAGCCGAGGTCTTTGGCGGCGGCTGAGGTGACGTCGAGGGTTCGGCCTTCGATGAAGGGGCCGCGATCATTGACGCGGAGGGTGATGGATTTTCCGTTTCGGAGATTGGTGACGCGGATTTTGCAGGGGAGGGGGAGGGTTTTGTGGGCGGCGGATTTGGTCCAAGGGTATTGTTTTTCGCCGATGGCGGTTTTGCCCGGGAAGATATAGAGGAAGCTTTCGTCGTAGTGGGAGGCGACGCCTTCTTCGACATAGCCGACGGCCTCGCGCGGCTGGAGCGGGTAGTAGGTCTGGCCGCGGACGGTGTAGGGCTTGGCTTTATAGCCCTCGTAAGTGGGGCCGCAGGCTGCGAGGAGGAGCGCGGTGAGAAGCGCGACAGCAGCTTTCATGTGCAAGACTACGCCGGGGCGGGAGCGGGGAGACCACCGGCAGGGAACTCGGGCTTGATGGGCGCGGGCGGTTCGGCAGCGGAATCTGACGGCGGTGGCGGAAGTGGCGGCGGGGCGATTTCGATTTTCGGCGGATTGCGGAGTTCGCCGAATTCGATGATTTCGCGGATGTGACCGGCATCGAGGGTTTCGAATTCGAGGAGTGCCTTGGCGATGATGCGGACTTTTTCGCGGTGGGTCTCGAGGACCTCGGTGGCGCGGGCGTAGGCTTCGTCGATGATGCGTTTGACTTCGACGTCGATCAGTTGGGCCGTAGACTCGCTGTATTCGCGGGAGCGGGACACATCGCGGGCCAGGAAGACAAAGTCGCTGCCTTCGCTGAAACTGATCATTCCGAGCGAGCTCATTCCCCATTCGCAAACCATGCGGCGGGCAAGAGTCGTGGCTTGGCGGATGTCGCCGGAGGCACCGTTGGAGACGTCGTTTGTGAACATTTCCTCCGCAATACGTCCACCCATCATAACGGCGAGAAGATCGAGAGCTTCTTTGCGCTGGGTCGAGTATTTATCGCCCTCGGGAAGATACATGGTGGCACCGAGGTAGGGTCCGCGAGGGATGATGGTGACCTTATGGAGCGGGTGAGTGTGCTCAAGGAGGACGTTGATGAGCGCGTGGCCGGCTTCGTGCCATGCGGTGGAGATTTTTTCGCGTTCGCTCATTGCCATGCTACGGCGTTCCTTGCCCCAGCGGACTTTGTCGCGGGCTTCTTCGAGCTCTGGTTGGCCGATGGCGGGGAGGCCTTTTCGGGCGGCGAGGAGGGCGGCCTCGTTGAGGACGTTGGCGAGTTCGGCACCGGAGTAGCCGGGAGTGCCGCGGGCGAGAACGGCGAGGTCGACGCCTTCGCCGAGTTTCACTTTTTTGGCGTGAACTTTGAGGATCTGCTCGCGTCCGTTCACGTCAGGGAGACCGACGGTGACTTGGCGGTCGAAGCGACCTGGACGAAGGAGCGCGGGGTCGAGGACGTCGGGGCGATTGGTAGCGGCGATAATAATCACGCCTTCTTGCGCGTCGAAGCCGTCCATTTCGACGAGGAGTTGGTTGAGGGTCTGTTCGCGTTCGTCGTGACCGCCGCCCATGCCGTGGCCGCGGTGGCGTCCGACGGCATCAATCTCGTCAATAAAAATGAGGCAGGGTGCAGATTTGCGACCTTGTTCAAACATGTCGCGAACGCGTGATGCTCCGACGCCGACAAACATTTCGACGAAGTCCGATCCGCTGATGGAGAAGAACGGGACGTCTGCTTCGCCGGCAATGGCGCGGGCGAGGAGGGTTTTTCCGGTGCCGGGTGCGCCGACCATGAGGACGCCTTTGGGGATGCGTCCGCCGAGTTTTTGGAAGCGTTTGGGATCTTTGAGGAATTCGACGAGTTCCTGCACTTCGTCTTTGGCTTCTTCGACACCGGCGACATCTTTGAAAGTGATGCGATTTTTTTCCTTCGACATCATGCGGGCTTTGGATTTCCCAAAGTTCATAGCTCCCTTGCCGGCCATTTTTATTTGGGAGCGGAAGAAGAAGTAGAGAATGACGAGGAAGAGGATGATTGGCAGGAAGCTGATGAGTGCGGATGCGAGGAGGTCAGACTTTGGAACGGTGGCCGGAGTGAGGCCGGCGGCTTCGAGTGCTTGCTTGATCTCGGGGCCGTTGAACTGAGTGAAGATCGGCGTGCGGAAGGGGACGGGTTCCTCTTGGCCGGTAACCTTGGACTTTTGTTTAACCTTGCCTTCGAAGTATTGGGTGTTGCGGCCTTCTTCGACGACGAGTTGAAGAGGGGCCTCCGGGGTCACGACGATTTTACCCTCTTTGACCAGTTCGAGAAACTGCGGTAACTGAATGAGTTCGGCCTGGACGAAATTGTTGCCTCGGAACAGGAAGGCACCTCCGATGAGGGCGAGGGCGACGGCGAAGAGAACGAGGCCGCGCCAGTTCATTTGAGGATCGTTGTTATTGCCGCCGGGACGTTGATTGCTGTCGCGAGGCGACTTGGGATTTTCTTCTGACATGTGTGAACCTTTGTTCTATCACAGAAGCTTGGCAAATGCAAAAAATGCTTGAGATGCAATGTGATGGCAAAAAGCGGGCGTTGGTGGTGTCGATTCACGATGTGAGTCCGAGGACGAGGGTTCGCACGCAGGCGATGCTCGAGGATTTGGCGCGGATCGGGGTGGGACGGGTATCGTTGCTGGTGATTCCGGATCATCATGGACGCGGGCGGATCTCGGTGGACGAGGGTTTTTCGGATTGGTTAAGGGAAAAGTGCGCAGACGGTCACGAGGCGGTGCTGCACGGGTATTATCATCTTCGGGCGGCGAAGTCGGCGGACGGGGCGTGGAAGCGGGTGGTGGCGCAATGTTATACGGCGGGGGAGGGCGAATTTTTGGATTTGCCGCAACCTGAGGCGCGGGAGTTGTTGGAGCGGGGGCGGGCGGAACTAGAGGCGTGTGGGGTGAAGAGCCGGGGATTCATTGCGCCGGCTTGGTTGCTTGGAGACGAGGCTGAGCAGGCGGTGCGCACGGCGGGTTTCGAATACACGACGCGGATAGGGACGGTGAGTGATTTTGCTGGTGGGCGGCAGTATTCGGCGAGGAGTTTGGTTTGGAGCGTGCGAGCGCGATGGCGTTGCGTGTGCAGTCTGGCATGGAACGCTGTGCTTGCGCGGCGGGAGCGCGGGAATGCGCTGATGCGCATCGGGCTGCATCCGCCGGACTGGGATCACGCGGCGATACGGCAACAAATTCTGCGGATCTGCGGCGGGGTGCTTGCCGAGCGGACGGCGAACACGTATGACGGATGGCTCGACCACATGCGGTCGCAAGAATGAAAGCACCGAACTCCCGCGCCGATCTGCACGTTCACTCCCGCCACAGCGACCGGGCGGCGGACTGGGTTTTGCGGCGGCTGGATTTTCCGGCGAGTTACTCCTCGCCGTTGGACACGTATCATCAACTGCGGGCGGCGGGGATGGATTATGTGACGTTGACGGATCACAACACGATTGGTGGATGTCTGGAGATTGCGCATCTGCCCGGGGTGATCGTCGGCGAGGAAGTGACGGTTTATTTTCCGGAGGACGAGTGCAAAATTCACATGCTGGTGTGGGGCATCTCGGAGGCGCAGCACCGGTTGCTGCAAGATGCGCGGGAGAGTGTTTACGATTTTCAGAAGCTGGTGTTTGAGCAAGGAATCGCGCACGCGGTGGCGCATCCATTCCAGGCAGTGAACGACAAGCTCACGTCGCTGCA
>JBBRHN010000251.1:0-4347 GCA_038222685.1 Chthoniobacterales bacterium
GAGCGCAATCGTGTGTTGACCATCGGTGGCGGGTTCGTTGTTACGACGGGTTACACGGGCGAGGCGGGGTTCGAGTGGATCGTTCCGACCGCTGAGGCTGAGGCCGCTTGGAGCGCGACAATCGAGGCCGGTGCGCAACCCTGCGGACTTGGAGCGCGCGATACTCTGCGGCTCGAAATGTGTTACCCGCTCAACGGCTCCGACCTCTCGCCGGAAAAAACACCACTCGAAGCCGGACTCGGATTTTTTGTGGATTTGAAGAAAGGCGACTTTGTCGGCCGCGACGCGCTGGTTGCGCAGAAAGCCGCTGGACTTCCCTCGCGTCTGGTCGCAATCAAAGTGACGGAAAAATCGCCGCCGGTTCGTCCGCATTACGCCGTTTGGGCGGACTCCCAGCCCGTCAGCGAGACAAGCAGCGGGGCGCTTTCTCCTTCGCTCGGCGTCGGAATCGCGCTCGCTTACCTCCCTCCCGAACTCGCCAAGCCGGGCCAGGAAATTGCAATCGAAGTGCGCGGCAAGCAATTCCGCGCTTGTGTTCACAAAAAACCCCTCTACCAAAAATAACGCATGAACGTTCCCGATAACCTCCGCTACGCCGAAAGCCACGAATGGATCCTCATTGAAGGAGACACCGGCACCGTCGGCATCACTGATCACGCCCAAGCTGAACTCACAGATATCGTTTTCGCAGAGCCTCCCGCTATTGGCAAATCCGTCGGAGCTGGCGAGGTCGCAGCGGTGGTGGAATCCGTCAAGGCGGCCAGCGATATTTACTCGCCGGTCTCTGGCGAAGTTATCGAGCGCAATGAGGCGGTTGAAAAAAATCCTGCATTGCTCAATACCGACCCATTCGGCGACGGTTGGATTTTTAAGATTAAACTCACGAACCCCGGCGAGCTCGACGCCCTCAAGGACCCCGCATCCTACCGCGCGCAAATCGGGGCATGAGCAATTTTCCCGCACGCCATATCGGTCCGTCCCCGGCGGAAGTTCAAGACATGCTGGCCGTCGTCGGCGCTTCCTCTTTGGAGCAGCTTTTGGTGGAAACCGTCCCTGCCCGCATTCGTTTCGAACGCGCCCTCGACGTCCCTGCCGCGCGGACCGAGGAACAGGCACTGGCCGACCTACGCGAGCTGATGGACAGCAATGTGGTTGCGCGCTCGTTCATTGGAATGGGTTACCACGGGACGTTTACGCCGCCCGTGATTCGTCGGAACATTCTTGAAAATCCCGGCTGGTATACCGCCTACACGCCCTACCAGGCCGAAATCGCTCAAGGCCGACTCGAGGCTCTTCTGAATTTCCAGACAATGGTCTGCGATCTCACGGGGATGGAAATTTCCAACGCGTCCCTGCTTGACGAGTCGACCGCGGCAGCCGAGGCCATGGCGCTTGCGCACGACATCAAGGGCGGCGATACGTTTTTTGTCGCCGACCATTGTCATCCGCAAACACTTGCCGTTCTCCGCACACGCGCCGAACCGCTCGAAATTCGCATCGTCACGGGACCGGCGGAATCCGGCCCGCAGGAACCTGTCTTCGGAGCGTTCTATCAATATCCTGCAACGGACGGTACGATTTCCGATCTCGGCGCGCTCATCGCGCTGGCGCACGGCGCGGGTGCCCTCGCCATTGTGGCAGCGGATTTGCTCGCGCTGACGTTGATCAAACCTCCCGGTGAATTCGGCGCGGATATCGTCGTCGGATCCGCTCAGCGATTTGGCGTTCCTCCGGGATTTGGCGGGCCTCATGCGGCCTTTCTTGCCACGCGGGATGAACACAAACGCCGCCTCCCGGGCCGCCTTGTCGGTGTCTCGAAAGATGCCGAAGGCCGTCCCGCCCTGCGCCTCACGCTGCAAACGCGCGAGCAACATATTCGTCGCGAGAAAGCCACCAGCAACATCTGCACGGCTCAGGTCCTTCTTGCGGTCATGGCTTCGATGTATGCCGTTTACCACGGCCCCGACGGACTTCGCCGCATCGCGTCGCGCATCCACCTCAAGGCGCGCCGCCTCGCTTCCGCTCTCTCGGGCATGGGCTATGCGGTTCACCCGGGTCCGTTTTTTGACACGGTTCGCGTTTGGCTCGAAGACCGGAAGGCAGACGAAGTCATCGACCGCGCGCGCTCGGTTGGCATTAACCTCCGCAAACTCGACGAGCACGCTGTCACCATCGCGCTCGACGAGACCACAGGCGATTTGGATGAGCTGATCGCTGTTTTCGGTGAGGATTTGTCCGAGAATAATCTCGAGGTCCCGGAAGTTATCGGACGACACCTTGCGCGCACATCGGACTTTCTCACGCATCCGGTTTTTCACTCCTATCACACCGAGACGGAAATGCTGCGCTACATCCGGCGCCTCGAGGCAAAAGATCTTTCGCTCACGACGTCGATGGTCCCGCTTGGGTCGTGCACGATGAAGCTTAATGCCAGCGCAGAGATGTTCCCGGTCACATGGGAAAACGTCGCGCTCATCCACCCGCTGGCACCGCGAAGTCAAACGCTCGGGTATTTCAAAATGGCAGCACAGCTCGAGCAATGGCTGGCGGAGATTACTGGCTTTGCCGCCGTTTCCCTTCAGCCGAACGCGGGTTCGCAAGGCGAATACGCAGGACTTCTCGCGATTCGGGCCTACCACCGCTCGCGCGGCGATTTGGCGCGCAACGTCTGCCTGATTCCGAGTTCGGCGCATGGAACGAATCCCGCCAGCGCGGTAATGGCAGGAATGCGCGTCGTCGGGGTGAAGTGCGATTTGTCGGGCAACATCGACATCGAAGATCTCCGTATGAAAACCGAGCAAAATCGTGATGCGATCGCGGCGGTGATGGTCACCTATCCTTCGACGCATGGCGTTTTTGAAGAAGGCATCGTCGAAGTTTGCGAGATTGTCCACGCAGCCGGCGGACAGGTTTATATGGACGGCGCAAACATGAACGCGCAGGTCGGGCTCTGTCGTCCCGGTGATATCGGAGCGGACGTCTGCCACCTCAATCTCCACAAAACGTTCTGCATTCCGCATGGCGGAGGCGGGCCGGGCGTGGGGCCGATTGGCGTCGCGGCGCAGCTCGCGCCCTTCCTGCCGGGTCACCCTCTTGCCGCCGACAATGTCGTTGGTCCCGTCTCTCAAGCACCCCTTGGCAGCGCGAGTATTCTTGTTATTTCCTGGATGTATATTGCCATGATGGGTCCGCAAGGTCTTCGTGACGCCACCGCCATTGCCATCTTGAACGGCAACTACGTCGCAGCCCGCTTGGACCGTTATTTTCCGACGCTTTATAGAGGCACCAACGGACGCGTCGCTCACGAATGCATTCTCGATGTGCGCGAGTGGAAAACCCGTGCTGGAGTCGAAGTTGAGGACATCGCCAAACGACTGATGGACTATGGATTCCACGCGCCCACAATGAGTTGGCCGGTAATCGGAACCCTCATGGTGGAGCCGACTGAGAGTGAATCCCAAGCCGAACTCGACCGCTTCTGCGATGCGATGATCTCGATCCACGGCGAACTCATTGCCATCGAAAGCGGCGCTCTCGACCGCGAGAACAATCCGCTCAAAAACGCCCCGCATACAGCATCTGCGGTGACTTCAGATACGTGGGACCGTCCTTACACGCGTGCCCAAGCTGCGTGGCCGGCGCCTTGGCTCCGCGAGCACAAGTTCTGGCCCTCGGTCGCGCGCATCGACAACGTTTACGGCGACCGCCACGTCTTTTGCTCGTGTGCACCGGTGGCAAGTTAAGAGTTGGATTCCGACGTAATCCAGTCCAAGCTTCCGCCCTTATGAGCAATCCTTACACGATGCCGGTCGCTGATCTACCCGCCGATGCGCGAGGAGCCTTCCTTATCCGCACTTACACGAAACTCGGCATCGCCATCGCGTTTTTTGTCGCGCTTGAGGTGTGGTTTTTCCAGTCAGGTATCGCAAACGCAATCGCCGTTGCAGTTTCCAGCGTCTCATGGCTGCTCATTCTCGGCGGCTTTATGTTGCTCTCGTGGCTCGCGACATTTTTCGCGCGTCCGACGCTTTCGCGTCCTGTGCAATATCTCGGCTTGGGGATTTACGTCGTCGGGCAGGCGATCATCACGGTGCCGCTCCTTTTCATGGCCGAGCAAGTCGCTCCCGGCACCATTGCCAGCGCGGCGATGGCCACGCTCGGCGGATTTTTTCTCCTCACCGGCGTCGTGGTTGTGACGCGGAAGGACTTTTCCTTCATGAGGACGTTTTTGGTTTGGGGCGGTATTTTGGCACTCGTCGCGATTGTCTGCGCCGTGCTCTTCGGCTTCGAACTCGGCACGTGGTTTTCCGTCGCGATGGTCTTGATGGCCGGCGGCTCGATCCTCTA
>JBBRHN010000252.1:0-4333 GCA_038222685.1 Chthoniobacterales bacterium
CATCACGTGCTTAATCGCGCCGTCCTTGCCTGCCGCGTCCATCGCCTGAAAAATGATGAGCAGCGAATAACTGTCCGCCGCGTAAAAAACATCCTGCAACTTGCGCAGACTCTCGATGTCTTCGGCAAGTTTCTCGGCGGCTTCGTCTTTGTCCTTGAACGATTCGTGTGCGTCGGGCCGGCACTCGGAAAGGTGAAACTTGCCGCCGGGACTAACGAGGTAGTGGGAGTGATTCATGGTAAGGAAATCCACATCCTGAATGAGTAACGACTTTTTGGCTAGCTCTGGGCGTGAGAGGCGGTTTCCGGTGGAATTACGGATTGCCTACGGCTTCGCTGCATCTGTTTTATCTACTGCAAATACCGAAGAGCTACTTTCGGTGTGTGAGCAGGTTCAGGCAAGACCCGGAGGGTTCTCTTGCATATTAGCCAGCGTCGCCGTCCCCGGCGAGCCAGGCTAACGTCTCAAATATGCTTTTCCTCGATGTCGTAGATGTCGAAAAAGAAAACGATGGGGCGATTGGCCGGGATGAATTGGGGCACGTATTCTTCCATGTATTCTTGGAGTCCGTCCGGGAGCTCGGAGAGGCGTTTACCGCGCCATTCGTTATTCCATTTGATGATCTCGATGCGTTCGCGGGGCTTGGCATTTTTTGTGATCCACTCGCCGACTTCGGCGTCGGAGGCGCCGGACGCGACGACGGCTTTGAAGTCGTCGCCTTTGATTTCGGCGAAACCGAAGAAAATGTTATCGAGCGGGCAGTCGAAGTGATACTCGCCTCCGGTACCGGCGAGGACGGCGCGGCATTTGTCGAGAGTGCGGGCAGCTAATACGTAGCCGCCGAGCGTTGTGCGCGGGCTGGCTGGGAATTCTTTCGTGAGGTCTTTGGCGGATGGTGTGTGGCTCATGGTTGTTTGGTTGGTGGTTGAGTGAAGAGGGGTTTGAATTTTTCGAGGCCTTCTTTTTCGAGATCTTCGACGGGTACAAAACGGAGGGACGCGGAGTTCATGCAATAGCGAAGGCCGGTCGGCGCGGGCCCGTCGGGAAACACGTGGCCGAGGTGAGACTCGCCTTTGGCGGAGCGGACTTCCGTGCGAGCCATGCCCAAGCCGCCGTCATGTTTTTCCTCAACAGCGGCAGGATCGAGCGGTTTGGTAAAGCTGGGCCAACCGGTGCCGGATTCGAATTTGTCTTTGGAACTAAAGAGCGGCTCGCCGGAGATCACGCAGACGTAAATGCCATCGCGATGATTGTCCCAGTATTCATTCCGGAATGGCGGTTCGGTGCCGTCCTGTTTTGTGACTTGGTATTGGAGAGGAGTGAGCTTCATGCGGAGTTCTTTGTCGGTGAGTTTCGGGGATTCGGCTAACGCGACTGCCGCGGAGATGGCGAGCAGTGTGAGAATGCGAATCATATTGGGTGGGAGGATGTCAGTGGACGAAATATTCCCGCAACCTACGCTCGGAACTCAGAGAAGTCGCAAAAGATTTTTGGAGTCGGTCTCGCCAAACAGTAAAAAGTCGGAGTTTCCGGCCTTCCACATCACAACGGCCCAGGCACCATTGCTGGCAATCTGCGGACTGGAGGACATTTGCCGGAAGGTTCCGGCGTTAAAAACGACAAGGTGCACGGTGGGCCCACCTTCGATATAAAAGCAGATCAGCGAGGCTGTGTGGCCCTGCCACTCGATAACCCGGCAACCTTCGGGAAGATGCGCGGCCAGTTCTTTTGGGATTTCAAAATCTGCGGGTGCGCCGCGGGCGTCGAGCCAAGTGCGCAATTGGTCGATGGGCTTTGGTTCGGTGGAAAGTTCAAAGTCGGTGTTGAGGAAGGCAAGTAGGTCGGCTTGGGCTTTCTCGAGCGAGGGTTGACGAGCTTCCATCGAGAACCAAATGACGACGACGGCCGCAAGCGGAGCGAGGGCCGTGAGCCAGAACGCGAAGATCGTGCGCGAGCTGCGCGGAGCCAGCAGAAGCAACTCGCGGCGCAGGCGGGTTGGCGGGTTGACGTCGCGGACGAGGCGCGCCAGTGCAGCGTCGGTGGGATCGTCGTAATTACTTGGCAGTGGCATTTTGAAGAAGGGCGCGGAGTTTAACTTTTGCCCGTGAGAGGCGGGACATCACGGTGCCGATCGGGATGTTGAGGTGGTTTGAGATGTCTTGATAGGTGTGTTCGTCCAAGTAGAAGAGGGTAAGAGGCTCGCGATATTCCAATGGAAGTTCGCCGAGGGCGCGAATGACGGTTTCGCCGTCAAGCGTGGCGAGGCGTTCCTCGGAGAGGTCGGGCGTGGTCGCCTCATCGGGCGGCTCGTCGGCGAAGCGTTCCGCCTTTCGGCGGGATGCCAAAAACTCGCGGCGAAGCGTGGTGAAGAGCCAGGATTTCACTTTGCTTGAGTCGCGAAGTTGATGGCCCTTTTGCGCAAAAATGGCGAACGTCTGCTGCACGAGATCGCAGGCGTCGTTTTCTTTCTGGGAAAGGCTGAGCGCGAAACGGAAGAGGTTCTGGTAATGAGCCTCCACGATCTCTTCGAATGTTACGGCCTCGGGCATCGAAGAGCGGTTGTATCAGCACGGGCGGATTTGTAGAGCCGAAGTTTCCAGCCTTGCGCCGCCGCGACGGGGCGTTCACCTTTGGAGCGACGCATGAGCAAACCCGACCCGAAAGCCGCCGAGGCAGAAGCCATTGATGCCGAGTTCGAAGTCTCGCTGAGGCCGCCGCTTTTCGAGGAGTTTGCGGGTCAGGAAAAAACCGTCGAGCGCTTGCAGTTGATGGTCGCCGCGGCCCGGCAGCGTGGCGATACGCTCCAGCATATTCTTTTGAGCGGGCCTCCCGGGCTTGGCAAAACGACGCTGGCCTACATCATCGGAAACGCCATGGAAGTCGAGGTGCGAACGACGAGCGGGCCGATGATTGAGAAGGCGGGCGACCTTGCGGGATTGCTCACGAATATCGAGCGCGGCGGGATTTTGTTCATCGACGAGATTCACCGTCTTCAACCGGCGATTGAGGAGTATTTATATCCGGCGATGGAGGACTTCAAACTCGACATCGTCATCGACCAAGGGCCAAGCGCACGGAGTGTGCGGTTGAATTTGGCGCGCTTCACGATGATCGGGGCCACGACGCGGGCGGGGATGATCAGCGAGCCGTTGCGGTCGCGCTTTGGCATGGCGTGCCGCCTGGATTACTATCCTGCGGAAAACCTCGCGAGAATTCTTGAGCGGAGCGCGGGCTTGATTGGCGTCGAAATCGACGCTGCCGGGGCGATGGAAATCGCCCGCCGTTCGCGCGGCACGCCGCGTGTCGCGAACAACCTGCTGCGATGGGCACGCGACTTCACCCAAGTGCGGGCCGATGGGAAATTGAACGCCCCGACGGCCTCCGCAGCGCTGGCAATGCTTGAGATCGATGAAGAGGGCTTTGACGAAATGGACAAGCGCATCCTCGAGGCTCTCATCGGGCTTTTTGATGGCGGACCCGTGGGCGTGAGCAGCCTCGCTGTAGCCATTGGTGAGGAACCTGGCACGATTGAGGAAGTCCATGAGCCTTATCTGATCATGCAGGGATTCCTCAAACGCACGGCGCAGGGTCGCGTCGCAATGCCAAAAGCCTACCGCAAATTGGGCATGGTCGTGCCGAAATCCGCCCAAGGCGAATTGCTCTAGCATTTTCGAAGTTGCCTCGCGGCAGCGGTGCGGTTAAACCTCTCGCATGCTCGAAAGTTACGTCCCGATCCTCTTGCACATTTTGGTCGCTGTGGGTTTTGCCACCTCCGCGCTGCTTGCCAACTTGGTGCTCGGACGCGCTGGCACGTCGAACGCCTCGAAAGAGCAAGCCTACGAATGCGGCGTCGTTCCCGAAGCCGGGCCGCAGCCGCGGTTCAGTGTTAAATTTTACCTCGTTGCGATGCTCTTCATCTTGTTCGATATCGAGGTCGTCTTCATGTATCCGTGGGCGGTCGTTTACAAAGATTTCCTCGTGGAGCACGGCACGGTCATCCTCTGGAGCATGTTGAGTTTTGTCGCGATCCTGATGTTCGGTTACATCTACGCGGTGAAAAAAGGCGCCCTCGACTGGTCGCGGTAACCTCCGGGACGGGGGTTGTCCCATGATTGAACATCTCGTCCTTTTTCAACTCGTAGCCGACATTTCGCCGGAGAAAGTCGACTGGATGCTCCGCGAAACCCGGCTGCGGCTTTTGAAAATCCCCAGCGTGCTGGCGGTGAGGTGTGGCACAAATCTCGATGCGTCCTCGGAGTGGTCGTTCTTCCTATCCGTCGTTGTCGAAACGCCTGAAAAACTCGCTGCTTATTCAATCGACCCGACCCACCAA
>JBBRHN010000253.1:0-4327 GCA_038222685.1 Chthoniobacterales bacterium
GCTGACGTGATGGACAACTCGTTCGTCGTGCAAAAAGCACTCCGCCGCGACTAAGTGCAAAGCGGCTCTTGCATGAGCGGCGCGCTTTTCCTTTACTAGCCGCCAATGTCAACCGAATCCGACTCCGTCTATTCGCGGAAAAACCCCTTTCCCGCGCCGCTTGCCGTCAACCGCTCACTCACAGGCGAGGGCTCAAATAAAGACACGCGCCACCTCGAAATCTCACTCACGGGCTCCGGCTTAAAGTATGAGGTGGGCGATTCGCTCGGGGTTTTTCCGACAAACGAATCCGAGCTCGTTGAAGCCATTTTGGCGGTGATGGGATTTAATGGAGTAGAGTTGGTGAATACGCCGGACGGTCTCGCATCGAATCTGCGCGAAGCGTTGACAAAAAACTTCATCCTCACTGAGCCTTCGAAGCAACTGCTCCAAGCAGTCTCGGAGCGCGACCCGGCTGCTGCCTCGTTGGCTGGCCTGCTCGATCCGGCGGCAAAGGCTGAGCTCGAGACGTTTCTTTGGGGACGCGATGTGCTCGACATTTTGGAGGAGTTCCCGGCCGCGCGCTTCACCGCAGAGGAGTTTGTCAAACTCTTGCGCAAGCTTCAGCCGAGACTCTACTCGATTGCCTCTTCGCAAAAGTCCGTCGGCGAATCGGTGCATCTGACCCTCGCCGTCGTCCGCTATGGCGTGGAGCACAGCCCTCGTGTGCGCGTTGGAGTCTGCTCGACATTTCTTGCCGAGCGCGCGGATGCGGGGGTTCCGGTTTTTGTTCACACGGCGAAACATTTCCGTGTTCCCGAGAATCCCGAAGCCGGCGTGATCATGGTGGGACCAGGGACGGGCATCGCACCATTCCGTGCGTTTTTGCAAGAACGTCAACTCGCAGGGGCCAAAGGCGCGAACTGGCTCTTCTTCGGCGAGCAACGCGAAGCGACGGATTTCCTCTACCGAGAGGAACTCGAAGCCGCTGTGGCGAATGGCTCACTCGCGAAGCTCACAACGGCTTTCTCGCGCGATCAGGCAGAGAAAATTTACGTTCAACATCGCATGCTTGAGCACGGAGCCGAGTTGTTTGCATGGTTGCAAGCGGGTGCGTATTTTTATGTCTGCGGCGATGCTAAAAATATGGCCAAGGACGTCGATGCCGCTTTGCATTCCGTCGCGGAGACGCACGGAGCGATGTCGCCCGAGCAGGCCAAGGAATACGTCGATGCACTTAAAAAAGATAAGCGCTATCGGAAGGACGTATATTGATGCGCCGGGCCAGTGAAAGCACCGCCGGGAGCCATCGTCCGCTCAAGACCTTGGCTTTGATATCGGCAGGCGCACTCGTGCTCTTTCTCAAGTGCTTCATCCTGCTCCGCATCAGCCGGCGCGGAGCTCATTTTCCTGAACCCGGCGAGGCGTCATGACAAACGGCGAATCGCGCAATATTCATTTTCTCGGCATCTGCGGCACGGCCATGGGTGCCGTCGCGGCGGCGTTGCAGGATCGCGGCTACACCGTCACCGGACAGGACGACAAAGTGTATCCGCCAATGAGCGATTTCCTTCGCGCCAAAGGCGTCGCGATCACGGAAGGCTATGCACCCGACGGCATTCCCAACGGCGCTTTGATCGTCGTCGGCAATGCGATGATTCGCGGCAATCCCGCCGTGGAATCCGTCCTCAATCGCAAGCTGCCTTACCTCTCGATGCCGGAGGTGCTCAAACGATTTGTCCTCCCAGGACGTCACAATCTCGTCGTCACCGGCACGCACGGAAAAACCACGACGACTTCGATTTTGGCGTGGATTTTTGAGTCCGCCGGGCGCGCCCCCGGTTATCTCATCGGCGGCATTCCGGCCAATCTCGGGCAGGGGGCATGTTTGCGCGACTCGAAGTATTTCATCATCGAGGGCGACGAATACGACACGGCGTTTTTTGACAAACGCTCGAAGTTCGTTCACTACCTGCCGGAGCTCGTGATCGTGAACAACATCGAGTTCGACCACGCCGACATCTACCGTGATTTGGACGAAATCAAGACCAGCTTCCGACGCCTGCTCAATATCGTTCCGTCGGAGGGCATGGTGCTCGTCAACGGCGATGATCCCAATTGCCTCGACGTGGCGCGCCAATGTCCGGCCCCGCTGGTCGAAGTGGGGTTTTCCCCGAATGCGGGCAACCCGATCAAAAACGTCACGCACACGGCCAAGGGGTCTGCGTTTCAGCTCTTCGGCGAGCGATTCGAGATTCCGCTCGTCGGCGACTTTAATGTCCGCAACGCGGCAATGGCGATTTCGGCGGCCCACTACTACGGCATCTCATGCGATGAAATCCGCGCGGCTCTCATCTCGTTTCAAGGCATCAAGCGTCGGCAGGAAGTGCGCGGCACCGTTCGAGGCATCACCGTGATCGATGATTTTGGCCACCACCCGACGGCCATTCGCGAGACGCTCGCAGGTCTCCGCGGGCGATACGGAGCCGCCCGCCTCTGGGCCATCTTCGAACCCCGCTCCAATACGACCCGGCGCGCAGTATTCCAACACACGCTCCCCGCCGCTTTCGAGCACGCGGATGGTGTTTTTATCGCGAAAGTTGCGCGGTTGGATCAACTCCCGGAAAACGACCGCCTCGACCCGGAACGCGTAGTCGCCGACATCGCCGCGACAAGCAAACCCGCCTTCTACGAGCCCACCGCCGCCGACATCGTCAGCCGCCTCAAACCGCTCGCTCAAACCGGCGACGTGGTCGTTGTCTTTTCCAACGGCGGATTCGACGGCATTCACCAGAAGCTCCTCGACGACCTATGAGCCAGGCCCACGCGGCCATCGTTCTCATCGACGGTGAATGCGTGATGTGCAATCGCGTCGCCCGCTTTCTCATCCGCCGGGATCGCGACGGACTGATGAAATTCGCCGCCCTAGGCTCGCGCGCCGCGAACCGCGAACTCGATGCAAGAGGGCTCCCTCCTCCGCCGCAAGGCACGTTTGTGCTGATCATGGATAACCAAGCGTTTTATCGCAGCGAAGCCGCCATCCGAGTTCTCTCCCTCCTGCCTGCCCCTTGGTGCTGGGCGGCGGTGGCACGCATCATCCCACGCCCCCTGCGGGACGCTGGCTATGCTTTCATCGCCGCCGTTCGCTACCGCATCCTTGGCCGCGTACCGTCGTGTTCGCTCCTCACCGAGACCGAGCGTGGGCGCTTTCTCAACGACGATGAGTAGATTCTTTGCTGTTTTTAGCTTCAATACGTGAAGCTCACGCCGACGTTCGCCCACACCTCGTTGCCCTGCCCGATCTCGTCGAGCGCCGTCAATGCGACGCTATAGTTAATCCCCGCAAACGCCGAGATGATACGGTTGATCTTCCAGTTGCCTTGCAGACCAAATTGGAAATTGTTCCACCCGTAATACGAGCGCGTGTTGTAGCCAAAGTTGAGGCCAAGGAGCGCGTAAGGCTGAAGGCTCAGAATATCGCGGTAAAGCGGGATGTCCCCATCGATGCGAAATTCCATGAATGCACCGGGCGTGTTGCTCAGATCCCAGATGAAATTCACCGTCGGTGTGATGTAGGGAATCTTGTTTGTGCCGAGAACGAAAAAGAGCTCGTTGCCGTAAGTTTTGTGAGCGTGCCCATGCTCCGCATGCTCCTCGTCGTGGCCTTCCTCTTCATGCCCCTCGCCTTCGTGGTGTTCTTCACCTTCATGGTGCTCCTCATCGTGATGCCCCTCTTCGACGATCCCGGGCGAATAGCGGAAGTTGTAGCCGGGAATCAGGAACACTGGCCCCAAATCCAAATTGTAGGCGACGGTGAAGTCCCACTCCTGGAACTCGCTCCCCGTTCCAAAACCTCCCCAGACATTAAAGGTGAAGTTATCAACCCAAACCCCGAGCTCCGTGGTGTAGGCACCGGAGTTGCCCGATTCGTTCACGCCATAGTGAATATGCCGACTCTCCCATCCCGTCGTCAGCGTTGCTCCCCACCACCGATTGTCGATGTCGCTCACCGGCTGTTTGAAGTTTTTTCCCGATGCCGAAATCCCACCGTGCACGTGCCCGGCGTGCGAGACGCCACCTGCCTCAATGTCGAGGGCTCGATTGACCTCGGCACCCGTCGCCCGATGGACATGGCTAGGCCCGTGGGCTTCGAGCGTGGTGGCGAGGAATGCCGAAATGGCCGTAGTGATGAGAATGTTTTTCATTAAATATTGCAATAGGCTTGCAAAAGAAACCTGCAAGAGAGTTGCAGTAAAGAAAAAAATCGCGGATCGCCAAACTATTTTTTTTCTCGCCGGAGCCCAACCCGGCCGCGGTCAACTGGCGGGTGCGGGGACTCGAACGGTAA
>JBBRHN010000254.1:0-4320 GCA_038222685.1 Chthoniobacterales bacterium
AACTGAAAACCGAAACCTGAAAACTCCCTCCGCTTTCACCCTCATCGAACTCCTCATCGTGATCGCCATCATCGGCATCCTCATGTCCCTCCTCTTCCCAGCCGTCAACTCCGCCATCGACGCCGCCAGAAAAGCCCAAGCCAAAAACGACGCCGTGCAGATCGCGACGGCGATTACAGCTTACGAAACGGAGTATGGCCGCTTGCCTCTGCCAACCAGCACCGCGGTCAACAGTGCTCTTGTTAACGTGCTCGCAGGTATCGACACCGGGTCGAATAACCCGAGGGCAATCGTTTTCCTCGAAGTCCAAGGCCTAAAAAAAGGCAAGAGCGGAACCAACAGCAGCGGTTTCATGGATCCATGGACGTTGATCAGCAACCCAAACAAAACAACCGCTTACGCTGTGTCGATGGATAACGATTACGATAACAACATTTCCGTTTCAACTAACGGTTCGCTCACAGGATCGACGGTTTTAAGAAAGAAAGTTGCCGTATGGAACGTCGACCCCAACACGCGACGCCAAGTCCGTTCCTGGGAGTAAACCTCCGCGGGTGTAGTTCAATGGCAGAACGCCAGCTTCCCAAGCTGGACACGAGGGTTCGATTCCCTCCACCCGCTCCCCCCTGATAAACAACAACTTACGGCGTGAGAATGCCTTAAAAGTGGCAAAATGAGAACAGAAGTGAGAACATGTCCGCCCGTTTCAATGCTGTTTACCGGTGTCCGTTGCGGTCGGGTTGAATTCAGTCCGGCCAGAAAAGAAGACTTCCGCGAGGCTCGACAGAAAGGCAACCCTGTGGTTAATTGGCTGCGATGAACAAGAAGACCGTCAAGCCAAAGGAAAAGAAAACGCCGGGCACGGTCATGGCGGAACAAATCCGCGCCCGCGCCAACAAGCTGACCGACAGGCAGCGGGGAACATTGATGGAAGAAGCGATGCGCATTATCTACGGCGCGGACGGCAAGACGGCCGCTCATGCTCATAGCCGTTGATACCAACGTCCTGCTTGATCTGGCGTTGGAAGTCGAGGCGGTCAAGGATGCCCTCGACACCGTTCGGAAACGAATCCCCGGAGTCCGGCTTGTTGTGCCGCCGACCGTTTTGCATGAACTGGCCTTCACGGTCAAAAGTGGTGACACCGAAAAAAAATGTCAGGCGGCTTTTCGCGCGTTGTCCTGCTTGCGACAATGGGGCTTTGAGCCGCTGAATCTTGTCCCGGTCGGTCATGGAATTGTCGAACGCATCGCCGATGCGCTCAGGCATGGCGGACTGATTCCAACCGAAGAAAAGAACGATTCGTTCATTGTCGCGGAGTCTGCCCTGCTGGATTGCCGGATGCTTTTGAGCACGGACGGACACATGCGCGGAATTGATCTTGAACAACTCACGGTCACGCTTCACGGCTTCGATGTCTGCGTGCCTCTCATTGCCACCCCCCGCGAAATTGTGCGGAAATTCATGCCCAAGCGGTGAGCAGCAAATGAGGAAAGCGGCGGACGGGTTTTCGCTGTCCGCCCCCCTTGCCCCCTCTGCGCATTTTTTCGAGGTCTGCCCCGGCTCCGGCATTTCCGGCCCTTGGCAGGGTTTTCACGGTGGGGTTGAATTCACCGATGCCTCCGGCGTCTGCTTCGTGAATGGCCGGTGTCAAACGTCCGCGTTCATTCCTCGCAGAAATCCGCGCCCTCGCTCTCCCCACTGAAAACTGAAAACCGAAAACTGAAAACTCCCTCCGCTTTCACCCTTATCGAACTCCTCATCGTGATCGCCATCATCGGCATCCTAGCAGCCCTCCTCTTCCCAGCCGTCGACTCCGCCTTGAACGCCGCCAGAAAAGCTCAGGCCAAAAACGACGTTGTCCAAATTGCAACGGCAATTACGGCTTACGAGACCGAATATGGCAAATTGCCGCTCGCCGCTAACACGTCTATCAATACCGCCTTGGTCAGCGCGCTGATCGGCACGCCTGGAGATGCGAACAACCCTAGGCAAATCGTTTTTTTGGAAGTAGCGGCGAGGAAACCTGACATAGCTGGTAAGGCTGGAAAAAGCGGAACAAATTCAAGTGGTTTTGTTGACCCTTGGGGAAACCTGTATCAGATAGTCATGGACACTGATTATAACAACAGGATCAACGTAACTGCCGGGAAAGAATCAGCATCCGGATCCGACACCTTTACAGACTTAATTAAAAAAGTTGCCGTGTTTAATATTTCGAGTTCCGTTGTTGATCCCAAAGCCACCAATTCTTTTCGCAAAGCCGTGCGCTCTTGGTGATTTAACGCGGGTGTAGTTCAATGGTAGAACGCCAGCTTCCCAAGCTGGACACGAGGGTTCGATTCCCTTCACCCGCTCCACTCATAATTAACGACTTACATGGCGTCTGCCCCAAGACTGCACCAAATCCTTTCAATGCTGGAGGCTGCAAATATTTCGCAATGCGGGAGAAGTTTAGCCGGATTTTTCGCGCAAGGGTAATGTTTTTGATCCCGGATTCGGCGACTTGCTTTGCCGCACTGACGAACTGTTTTCTGGACTTTGCGCATCGAAACGCGAAGCGCGAGCATCCCAGACCCTAGGTGCCGGGTAGCGTTTTTGCTTTGGGCAAGAGTTTTTGCATGGCGGGCCATTCCATGCCGAATAGTGTTTTCAAGATGATGTGTGAGGTGCTAAGTCAACAGTGTTTGGCGTCTCGCCCGCATTCCTTTGGTTTGCACCTTTCGGGGATGCGCGTGGATCCAGCGATCTCGCACCGTCTTCTATTTGAGTTGCCACGAGTAAGTCACCTCGTCGCGGAACCACGGTAACGAGCTCTGGCCCCAGAGCTGGAGCGGGGCCGCGTTGGAGCGGCCCAGCGAGAGTTCCGGCGCGGTGCCCGCATCCGGCTTCGAGAGAAAACGGCTGTCCGTTCCCGCTTCGGGATCGCGCCCCGTGTTCAGCAAAACTAACAACGATGCCTCGGAGATTTCGGGTTCGGAGCGCAGCAGGATCTTGCTCTGTGCCGCATCGCCAAACGCGCGCGCTTGCACTTCGTATCCCGCCGTTCTGGTTTTTCCGGCGATGTCGAGGACAGGCATCCCCGGAGCGTCGGGAAAAAAATCAACGGTGGCCTCCGGAATATCGAACACTGCAAACGGAAAAAACGCTCGAACGTCGCGGAGGCGGACTCGACCGACGGGCACGGGATTTTGGAGAGTTCCCTCGAGGGACAACTCGGGAATCAGCACGCCGTCCACGAGATCGTTTCTGACAAGCACCGGCTCCGCACTGCTAATTTGCAAGTCGAGCGACCAATCGGCGAACGGCTTGGGCACCGACCAGCCCGGCAGCCATTTGGCGCTCCGGCGGCCGGAGCGGTCCACCGGTGGGGCGGCGAAGGGCGTGACCTCGAGACGACGCTGGATCTTGCCCTCGACCAATCGAAGGAATCCCGTCAGCGTGCCGCCGCTTTCGCGACTTTGCGCATGGAGGTCGAGGTCGGCTTTCAACCGCAGCGTGCGGTCTTGAGATAGCCAAACATTTTTTCCTTCGGCCGTGAGGTCGACGTCGAACCCGGGGAGCGCGACGAAGCCCTCAATCGTGAACGGCCCGCCGCCGAACGTTCCCTGGCATTTCTCAATCCGCGCTCGATTTTCTTCGAAGATCCAAGTCGCGCTCGCACCGGTTACGGCAGGCCACGCTCGCGAGACCGCGAGTCCGATGTTTGCAATCTCTACCCGCCCATCCATGCGGGGCTTTGCGAGCGTGCCGTTCGCTGTGACCTTTCCAACAGCAAAGCCCGTCAGTTGAAAATCGGTCGGAAGAAACGGACGCAAGAGCACCAAATCCGCCCGCGGCAGATCTACTTTTACGTCGAGCGCTCCATCAGGATTCATCCAGCGCAGCGGCCCGGATGCGACAAGCGTGAGACCCAGCGGAACGCTGCCCTCAACGGTGATGGGGCTTTGCGTGCGGGAACCGAGCGAGGCTTTTCCTTTCGCGATGCCCTCACTGGCACTGAGCTCAAATTTGAACGTCGATTCGGGGAATGATTTGAGGCCGTCGAAACGCAGGTGCTCGATCGATATCTGCGCGTCAGCTTTTGGAGATTTTGCGAGGCCGCGCGCCTCCCAATCTGTTTGCAATTCGCCCTGCCAGCTCGGACGTTGCCCGAGCAAGCGCAGGAGGTCTGCCAGTTCGCTCGGGCGCGGTGCGGCAATGCGAAGATACGCCTCGCGCTCCCCGTCCACTGAGCCCGTCCAATCGGCACCGGCCAGTGCAGCGAAGGGATTGAGTGGAAAAAATCCCGAGCCCTCGAGCAAAACCGAAGCACCGTTTTT
>JBBRHN010000255.1:0-4316 GCA_038222685.1 Chthoniobacterales bacterium
TTGTGGATCGGTCTGCCGGAGTCGGAAGAGTCGCGCGTGGCGACGATGCTGGCACCGCGTTCGACTGGGAATGCTGGCGATCCGTTTTTTGCTGCGTTTTTTGATGCGACGTCGCTCACGCGCCGGGCTTTTGCCGCGCCTGCAGGCCTCGCTGCGGTTTCGATGATGAATCAATCGGCCGCGCGGCGCGCGTCCATCCCATCGCTGGGTGGCATCGGGTCGGCGACGTCACTGGCAAAATTCTATGCGATGTTGGCTTCGGGCGGGAGCCTAGGCGGTGTGCGTTGCGTCAGCAAACGCGTGCTCGCGTGGGCGCAAACGCGGCGGGCGCAAGGATTTGATCTGGTTTTGCATGCCGAGGTGGCCTTTTCGTGCGGACTGATGCTGGACCCGCTCGATGCGGACGGCCGCAAGACGCGAACGCTCGTGGGCCCGTCCTCGTCCGCGTTTGGGCAGCCAGGGGCGGGCGGGAGTCTGGCTTTTGCCGATCCGGAAAATGAAATCGGGTTTGCGTATGTGATGAATCAAATGGAGCCGGGCGTGTTGCCAGGCGGCCGGGCAATCGCCATCGTGAACGCGCTCTACGGGCTGAAGTAAGAATCAAAACGGCGGTGGAATTTCGCGCGCCTTTTTACCATACGGGTTGTTTAATCTGTTTTGCTTCTCTCACTCCCATGGCACTTCCCCTTCCGGATGACTCCGACGCGCCCGACGACATCACGTTGATGCTATCGGTGAAGCGCGGCGACGAAGAGGCGTTCCAGACTCTGGTCGAGAGGCACCAATATCGGATCGTCGGGACGGTTGCAAAAATGCTCGGTCGCGAAACGGATGCGGAGGATATCGCACAGCAGGTTTTTGTGCGCGTGTGGCAGAGTGCTTCGCGCTACGAGCCGGGTGCAAAGTTCACGACATGGCTTCTGACGATCACGCGAAATCTTGTCTTTAACGAGATGCGACGGCGGCGGCGTTCCAAGCTCGTCGAAATGCAGACTGAGGAAGACGAGGAGCGTTTTGCCCAGCACGAAGACTCCGCGGCCCGTTCGCCATCGTCCTCCGCTCAGGACGCCGAACTGCAAAATGCGATCGTCGACGCCATCGCCGCACTGCCGGAATCACAGCGGATGGCGGTGATTTTGCGGCGGTATGAGGAACTCTCCTACGAGGAAATCGCGGAGGTTTTGAAGACGAGCGTGCCTTCGGTGAAAAGCCTGCTTTTTCGGGCTCGAACGGAGCTCAAGGAGAGACTGAAAACCTTCCTTGGCTGACGCTATGCCGGATATTGCAAAGCCATAGCCCGCGCCGTCGAAGCGATCTGCTCGCGAAGCTCCTTCGGCTCGAGCACTTCGGCGTGTCGGCCCCAACTGAGAATCCAGTTTTCCAGATCGGGAGCGATGCCGACGTTGAGTGTGAGTTCCGCACCGCCGCTGGCCAGCGGTTTAAGCTTTTGCGATTTGTGCCAGAGACGTTCCGAGGCGAGGCGGGCGCCTATGGAATCAAGACGGATCCGCACACGCGCGGGTTTCGTCGATTGAAATGCGGCGAAGCTATCACCCATCATTTCCGCGACGGAAAAGTCCGCCGGACGCTGAAACGTCTTCTTGAGCGGAGCCGGGCGGGTGAGCCGCGAGAGCGCGAAAGTTCGCATTTGTCCGCGGACGAGATCCTTCGCGATGACATACCACTGATTTCCAATGCATCCGAGGTGGTAGGGTTCGACGCGGCGGCGCTCCGCTTTGTTGGCTTTGAGACCTTGATAGTCAAACTCCAGAACCCGGCTCTCCAACACGGCATGGGCGAGAACTTCAAAGACCTTCATCTCTTGAACGGCGGCTCCGAGCGGGCGGAAGGAAACCGCCTGACCGAGTTCGTGCAGGGAAAAGGTTCCTTCCTCGCGCATGGTCTCGGTCATTTTATCGAACGCGGTGCGCAGGGGTTTTTCGAACGCCGTGCCCCGGTATTGCTCAAGGGCCTTTTGTGCGACGAGGAGCGAGACGACCTCGCCGTGCGTCATGTTAACGGTCGGGAACGACGTGACGGGCTTCGTGTAGTGGAACCCGTGTTTGATCGAATCGTATTCAATGGGGAGCAACATCTGGTCCCGCATGAAGTCGATATCGCGCTGGACGGTCTTGTAGGAGACTTCAAACTCGTCAGCGAGATTGGAGCAGTTCGGGAAGCGTCCGGCGGCGAGATGCTCGTGAATGCGCACCATGCGCGCGAGCGGCGGGCGGGTGGATTTTCCCCGGGAAGCCGGGCGGGTGCCGCGTGTGACGCGAGGGGAACGGGTTTGTGTTTGCATTGGACATATCATGTCCTATGCAGTGCTTAAGTCAAGCTCAGAGAAATCGCAGTCCGAACGAAAGCCAAAGCGGGATGGAGACAAGACCGACGAGCGAGGTTGCAAAAACAGTGCGAAGCGCAGTGGGCATGTCCCCTCCATGCAGCTTCGCTAGCGCGATAGGAAAGACCGCGCACGGCATTGCCGCCTGGATGACGATAACGGCACGAAGCGAGTGCTCAAGCGGAGCAAGCAACGCAAACGCCATAAGAAGTGCGGGCAAGACGCCGAGGCGCACGACGAGCGCCAGCGTCGAAGTTTGCCAGCCGCTCTTGAGCACATGCGGCGTTACGAAATCTGCGAGCATCGCACCCGTTAGCAAGAGCCCGAGCGGGACGGCGCACTGACCGAGCATGTGCCAAGCAGTGTCGATCGAAGAGGGAATCCATCGGTCGCCGCCTGCGAGATTTAGCCCGATGGCCGCAATTACCGCGATGATGGGCGGGCTCAAGAGCGGACGCCACCAGCCGCGTCCGGACTGACGTCCGACGAGCGTCGCCACAACGATCGTCCAGAGCGCAATTTCAACGCCGAGGTTGAATGCAAACAGCACACCAGTGACATCGCGGTCAAACAGCGCGACGCTGAGGGGGAGGGGAATGTAGCCGTAGTTTTGAAGGCCGGTTGTTGCGGAAAACGTACGGCGCACGGAGGGATCGCGGGCGAGGAGTTTCGCGCCGAGCATCGCAATACCGATCCCCAGCACAACGGAGCCAAAGCCAAGCAGCGGCGGAAGAATCAGGTGCTTTGGACTAAGCAACGATTCGTTGCCCACGATGACGTCGAGCGCGAGGCAGGGCACAAAGAGTTTCACCACGACGCCAAGTAGCGATTGATCGGCGTGGCGCGTGAGGATGCCGCCGCGCCGCATCGCGTAACCGGCGCCGATGATAAGAAAAACCGGGAGAACGATTTGGAGGATTCGGAGATTTTCCGACATCATCGCGATCCGAAGACCAGATTACAGATAATGACGGATGCCGTGATACCGGCGAGATCGGCGCAGAGGCCAGCGGGAACGGCATGCCGTGTGCGACGGATGGCGACAGATCCGAAGTAAACGGCGATGACGTAAAAAGTTGTTTCCGTGCTGCCCATAATCGTTGCACCCATTTGCGCGATAAGGCTGTCGGGACCGTGCGGACCATCGGGCCGAACCAGTTCGGCAAAGAGGCCATTGGCGCCACTTCCGCTCAGGGGCCGCATCAGCGACAACGGAAGCAGGTCAGGCGGAAAGTGGATCGCGGCGAGCATCGGCCCGAGGGCTTGGGTGATGAGGTCGATTCCGCCTGCAGCGCGGAACATTGCCACTGCGGCGATGATGGCAACAAGGTAGGGGATGATGCGCACGGCAACGTCGAAGCCCTCGCGCGCGCCCTCGACAAACTCCTCATAGACCTTGACCTGGCGGAGCGCGGCGTAGAGCGGGAAAAATCCTAGCAGAAACGGAATCGCGAGATAGGAAATGGAATCCACCACGCGGACGACTGGCGACTGGGCGACCTGGGCCGGTTGAAGGGAAAACTGCCAGCCGAAATAGACGAACGCTGCGGCGAAGGTGAGCAGGATGAGAGTTCCCCACCACGCCATGGGAGTGAGTGTTTCGACGGACGCGTCGGGCTCAAACTCCTCGAGTTTTTTTTCGGCGGGCGGCAGGGCAAACATCGGGAATTTTTCAAAAAACTTCACGGCAACGATCCCGACAAGCGTCGAGCAACTCGTGGCCACGAAGGCAGTGCCGATAATTTGCGTAGGATTTTGTGCGCCCGCGGCGGCGAGGATGGCGACGGTGGTGGCGGGAATGAGTTGCACGGAGCTGGTATTAATCGCGAGAAACGTGCACATCGCGTTCGTGGCCGTGCCCGGGCGGGGGTTGAGTTTTTCGAGATCCTGCATGGCGCGGAGGCCCAGCGGGGTCGCTGCATTGGCCAACCCCAGCATGTTCGCGGCAGTGTTCATTACAATGGATCCCATC
>JBBRHN010000256.1:0-4314 GCA_038222685.1 Chthoniobacterales bacterium
CCACGGTCGAAACGTGCAGGCGCGCATACGTCCAATACGTGCCGAGGCAAGCCGCCAAACAAAGTCCCACGAGCACGAGCACAACGAGTTTTCCGCGACCGGGAGAACTTTTGGGCATCTTGCTCAGCCTCCGATGGCGGATTCGAAATCAGCGAGGCAGGCGCGGATTCCGCGCTCATCTCTCAACAACGAGGTGCCGACAAGGGCGGCCTCGAACGCGTCGCGCACTTCCGGGATCGTCTCAGGGGAAATTCCGCTCTCGGCTACACGGATCACGCCGTCCGGAAGCGAGGTCACGAGTTCAAAAACCGAGGGATCGAGACTGAAGTCTTTTTCCGACGAGCCTCCCGCTTCCACAAAGCCGGTATCGGTCTTAAACTTGCGGCTGTTGATGCCCACGATGCGTGCCGAGGCGGGAAGTTGGGCAATTTCTTCCGGGGTGTGAATTTCAAAAAGGGCCTCCATGCCGAGTTCGAGCGCGAGGGAGTGAAAACCTGCCAGACGCGGTGCGTCGAGCACGTTGGCCATGAGGAGAATCGCGTCGGCGCCAAAGGCACGCGCCTCGCGAATCTGGTATTCATCCACGAAAAATTCTTTGCGCAAAACCGGCTGCGGAATTTGTGCGCGGACGTTGGCGAGACGTTCAATAGTCATGCCAAAATGCCGCTCGTTGGTGAGGACGGAAACCGCGCGCACGACGGGCGACTCTGCATAGACAAAAGGCGCGTCGGTAACATTCTCGGGCCGCATGGGGCCAACGCTCGGCGAGCGTTCCTTGATCTCGGCGATGAGGCCGAAGCTGACAGCAAGAGCACCTGCAAAATCGCGCGGCGGCGGAGCATCGGCCACCATCGAGCGCAGGTCGGCAAGGGAACGCCGGAGCCGGTCGCTCGAAACGCGCTCGCGCACATCCTCCAGAATTGTGTCGAGAATCGTCGTCACGAAGCGGACTCGGTGGACACTGTCCGCGGGTAGCTTCCGAGCACTTTCACGGCGCGACATTTTTTCGACAATTCGCGAAAGAGATCCACAAGTTGAAGATCGCGGGTGTGGCCATCTGCTTCGACGAAAAAGAAAATATCGTGACTCCCCTTCATGGCCGGGCGGCTGGCGAAATGGCTGAGGTTGATGGCGAGCTCTTTGAAGGGTTCGAGAGCGGAAACCAGCGCGCCGGGTTTGTCCTCAATGCGCAACATGAGCATCGTGTGGTCGAGGCCCGAAGGCGCGTTGGGCGTGCGGCCGAGCACAAGATAACGCGCGGACTCGCCGTCGCCTGATCCCTCATTCAGCTTAATCTCCGCACAAACGGAAAGCTCGGTCTCGGCGAGTTCGTCGAGAGTCTGGTTGACCAGCCCGCGGGAGGGATCTTCGAGTGGCACGACTCCGCAGTCCGCACGATCGTCCTCCACTTCTTTAAACACTCCCGTAATTTCCTGAGAAAATGTGTAGCGCACACTTGAGCCGAATTTGCCAAGAGCCGCTTGATAGGCCGCGCTCCCGGATGGGCCGAGACACGCGATGGCGACGTCTTTCTCAAGAGCGAGAGATGCTGACATGATCTCGCGGTAAATGGCGCGAATGGCCTCTGGACGCAATGGGCCGTCGCTGCGTTCGATGAGGCTGCGGAGGAGTTTCGTCTCGCGATCCGGTGAGTAAATCGGCAGGCGGTCGCGGCTTTTGATCACGCCGATTTCTCCGGCCAGCGAGGCGCGCTCGTTGAGGAGACGGAGGAGATGCGTGTCCAAAGCATCGATTTTTTCGCGCAGTTCGGTGAGGTCGCTCATGTCGGTTATTCGGTTTTCGGCTCCGCGGGGATGTCTTTTTCTTCCGGAGTGCTTTCGGCGGGAGTGCTTTCGGCGGGTGGCTCTAGCGGGAGTTCCTCTTGCGGGCTTGGTTCGGGCTCCGGCGGACGGGGAGCCTGGGGGAGGGCGATGCGGCGGAGTTCGTTGGCGTTGGGTAAATCGTCGAGATCTTTGAGTCCGAAATGCTCCATGAAATACTGAGTTGTCTCGTAGAGCAGCGCGCGTCCCGCGAGTTCGGAGCGGCCGGCGATGCGCACGAGGCCGCGGTCGAGCAATGTCTGCATCACGCCATCGACGGCGACGCCGCGCACGGCTTCGAGGTCGGCACGTGTGATGGGCTGGCGGTAAGCGATAATCGCGAGCGTCTCAAGAGCGGGCGAACTTAGCTTGGCCGGGCGATTTTCAGGAAAAAGCTGGCGCAACCACGGCGCAAAATCAGGCCGCGTGACGAGCTGCCATCCGGCGGCGTTTTCGCGCACTTCAAAAGCAACGCCTGCCGCGGCGTATTCCGTTTCGAGTTGCTGAATGGCTTCAGCCATCTCGGCACGGGTCACCTTGGCATAAGCGGTGATGGCGGGATTTTCCTTCGCGCTATCGGCGGCGCCTTTGAAAATAGCGGCGATTTCTTTTTCGGAGACGGGTTTTTGCGAGGCGAAAAGGATCGCTTCGAGCACGCGGTGGAGTGGGAAAGGGGCTTCTTCGCTCATACAAAAATCGCTGCGGCTGCCTCGGCGCGGTCGATCCAAATCTCGCCAAACTGCGCCTCTTGCCGAATGCGGAGTTGTTTCATCCGAATGAGTTCGAGCATCGCGAGAAACGTCACGACGATTTCCGCCCGGCTCGCCACATCGGCAAAAAGTTCTTCAAATCGCATCGAGATTCCACTCGAAGTCACCCGGAGCAGATAGTCAATCTTTTCGGAAACCGTAAAGTTTTCCGCAAAAATCTCGCGCAAATCCTCAGGCTTCTTCTCGAGGCGTTTAAGGATTTTCTGAAACGCGTGAATGAGGTCAAAGATACCGACCTCTTCGACGAGGAGGGTTTCCGACGGCGCGAGATCAGGCACAACGGGGATGCGCGGAAAAAGATTTTCCTGGAGTGCCTCTTTGTCGCGGAGACGCGCGGCGGCTTCTTTGAACTTTTTGTATTCGATGAGCTGGCGGATGAGTTCCCAGCGGGGATCGTCTTCGTCGGCCTCCTCTTCGGCCATCTGTTGATCGACCGGCAGCAACATGCGGCTCTTGATGTAGAGGAGGTTCGCCGCCATGACGATGAACTCTCCAGCGAGCTCGATATTGAGCACCTGGAACGCCGCCATGTAGTCGAGATATTGCTTCGTGATGCGCTCAATCGAAATATCGTAAATGTCCACCTCATCGCGTTTGATGAGGTAGAGCAGCAGATCGAGCGGCCCCTCGAAGACATCGAGTTTGACCTTGTAGTCGTCCACTTAGCGCCTTTTATATCCGCGCTTCTCGCCTTCGCGCTCGAGTTGGCGAAGGTGTTTATCGTGCTCTTTCGTGCGCGTTTTGTGCTTGCTGATCTGGCGGGAGAGTTTGTCCACGACCTTGTCGATGGCGACGTAAAGATCGGCCTCCACATCATGCGCGTAGATGTCGGGGCCCGGCAACGCGAGGTGAACCTTTACGACATAGGCCTTCTTCTTGGTGGCGTCGTGGAGGAGAACGATGTGCGCCGCGAGGATTTGTTCTCCGTGCCCCTCAAGGTGGGTCATTTTGTCGGCGACAAACGTATGGATCGCTGCGGTCAGAGCGATGTTACGGGGAGTCAGGTGGATTTGCATGACCAGAATTGTGGCTCGCCAAGCAGGAGACGACCAGAAAAAAGGCGCAGGCAAATTTGGGTTTCTTTGGAGTGAGACTGATTAACAGGGAAACGAGCGACGCGATGGCGGTGATGGCGATGCCGAATCGCGTAAATTTTGCTCACTTTTCGTCCAAGATGAGGGTAGTTTGCGCGGATGAATTCATTGGCCGCGAAATATGGGGCGTATGTGATGCCGACTTATGGGCGTTTTGATTTGGATTTGGCGCGCGGGGCCGGGGCGCGGGTTTGGGATTTTGAGGGGAACGAATATTTGGATTTTGGGGCGGGGATTGCGGTTTGTTCGCTGGGGCATGCACATCCGGAGGTGACGGCGGCGGTGGCGACGCAGGCGGGGACTTTGGTGCACACGTCGAATCTTTACCGGACGGCTCCGCAGGCGGAGTTGGCTCGGCGGCTGGTGGAAGTGACGGGGCCGGGACGGATTTTTTTCTGCAACAGCGGGGCGGAGGCCAACGAGGGGCTCATCAAGCTGGCGCGGCGGTTTGGGAGCGAGAGCGGACGGCACGAGATATTGACGTTTGAGGGGTCGTTCCATGGACGGACGATGGCGTGCATTTCCGCGACCGCGCAGGAAAAAGTGAAAAAGGGGTTCGGGCCGTTGTTGGACGGGTTTCGGCATTTGCCTTTTGGGGATCTTGAAGCGGTGCGGGCGGCGGTTGGGTCA
>JBBRHN010000257.1:0-4258 GCA_038222685.1 Chthoniobacterales bacterium
CAGCGCAGATGGCCAAGTGAACGTTTACGTTCGTGAAGTCACCAAGCCCTGAAGGTTCCCTCGCAGAACGCCTCGCTGCCGAAATCGAGCGGCACGGGCCGATGCCGTTCTCAGCTTTCATGGCGCACGCGCTCTACGACGCACGCGAGGGCTATTATGCCTCGGGCCGCGCTTCGGTTGGCACGTCTGGGGATTTTTACACAAATGTGAGCGTTGGCGCGGTCTATGGCGAACTCCTCGCCGGTCAGTTCCTCGAAATGCGCGACGTGTTGGGCGAAGACTTTGTCATTGTCGAGCAAGGTGCCAACGACGGGTGCCTCGCCGGCGATGTTCTCGAAGCACTCGAGCGCCGCGGGGAGGGCCCGATCCCGTATTGGATCATCGAGCCCTTCGCGCCGCTTCGAGCCCGCCAAGAGGCCCTTCTCGCGGGTAAAAACGTCCGCTGGTTTTCTTCACCGCACGAACTGCCCGCGTTTGAAGGCGTCCATTTTTCGAACGAATTGTTCGATGCGCTCCCGGTCGATCTCGTGCGTTCGCGTGGCGGAACCTGGTGCGAGTTGCGCGTGACGGTGGCGGACGGGAAATTTGTCTGGGGCGAGGGCGACGAGTTTGTCGGCGAGCTTCCGCCGCGTCCTGCAGGTTACACTACCGAGATCCGCACGACCCACCGCCCGCTCTTGGCCTCACTCGCCGCCAAACTACGCCGCGGGTTTCTCCTCGCTGTGGATTACGGATGGAACCGCGAGGCGTTTTTTGCCCCGCACCGTTCAGAGGGCTCGCTTTCCTGCTACTCCGGCCACCGTCGCGACTCTCTCCCGCTCGAGGAGCCCGGCACCAAAGACATCTCCGCCCACGTCGATTTTTCGCAACTTGCTGCCGACGCCGAGGCCGACGGCTGGAGGCTCGATGGATTCACCGACCAACATCACTTCCTCGTTGGAGCTGCCAAGCGTTTGCTTACCGAAATGGACGGCGCGCCACCGAGTCCGGAAAACGCAAAGAAATTACGCACCCTTCAGACCTTGATGCATCCGGAATCCATGGGCACGCAGTTCCACGCCCTTCTCCTCAGCCGAGGCCTCGCGCACCCCAGCCGGTTTTCGGGTTTCCAATTTGCCCGACCCGCCGCCTCGCAACTTTTCTGATTTTTGGCTGTCAGGTCATTTTCTCGGTGAAAATGCTGCCGATCATTCTGGCAATTGGCAGTCGGGGATGGTTTAAGTCATCGCAATGATTCCGCTCGGCATGGTCGTTGGATTTGTGGGCTGGTTCCTCGTCAGGTATATGATGGCCGGGATTTTCACGGTGGACCAAAATGAGAGGGCTGTAAAAACGGCGTTCGGGCGCGCGGAGAGGATTGGCGTCCAGACCATCTTGGATGATCCGGTATCGGAGATGCTGACCGAGGAGGAAAAGCTCCGATATTGTTATCCACAGGTGAGGGTGATCCCGCCTGGAGGGCCGTATTTTAAGTGGCCGTGGGAGAAGATTTACAAGACCAGCATCGCGGTGCAGACGGTGAGCATGGCTTACGATCCCGAAAATGCGGATGCGAATGAAGGGGGCACGCGCCTGAGTGCTGTGACGAAGGATCAGCTCGATACGGGATTGAGCGGACAGCTACGATTTCGAATCTCGGAGCGAAATCTCTATGCATGGTTTTTCGGAGTGAGAAATCCGATTGCGCATGTGATGGGATTTTTTATCAGTGTGCTTCGGGAGCGGATTGCAAATTTCGAGGCTCCGGTCGTGGAGTCTGGACCCGGTGATGGATTGGCGGAGGCGGTGGCCGGGATTTCTATCAACGATCTCCGCAAGAACCTGTCTTCGCTCAACGAACACATGGATCGGGAATGCTCTGGAGCCGCCGCACGGTATGGGGTCGCACTCGATGCGTCGCTTATCACAAGCATCGATCCGCCGCCCGAAGTGGAATCCGCTCTCGCGGCAATCAACACCGCGCATAATCAGGTCTCGAGCGACATTAGCCTCGCTCAGGCGCACGCCGACCAAACGATCGTGCAGTCCCGCCGTGCGGTGGAGATCGAAACGCTCAACGCCCAAGCCGAGGTCGAGCCGCTCCTCGCTCTCGCGGGTCAGATCTCCTCACTTCAAACGAGCGGCGAAGGCGTCCTGCCCGCCTACCTGCGGAACGTGAAGCTGGCGATTTTCCGGAAAGCCGGGCAAGTCATTCTGGAGGATCCCCGATGAGCTTCCTCGTTGCCGCCACCGTCACTTTTTTCGGCATGTTTCTTTTCATGCCGGCCATACAATTTGTTCTGCGGCTGATGGGATTTTACGCCGTCGTCGAGGAAGGCACATGCCATGTCTATGTGCTATTCGGCAAGGTGCTCGCGGTCCTTGACGAAGCAGGATTTTATTTTCTGTGGCTGAAGCTCGGCCTCGCCGCTCCCTTTGTGAATTGGCTCGGCAAGCGCTATGTCCTCGACCGTCGACTCGACCAGTTCTACCTCCGCAGCCAGGCAGTAAACAGCGAGGAGGGGGCCCCGATGGGCATCGGCATGTGGTGCGAGATGCGGATTGGCGACCCGGTGGCCTATCTGTTTAAAAATGCCGACCCGCGCGGATCTCTCGCGGCAAACGTCAGCAACGCAACGGTGCGCTGCCTCAGCAACATGAAGCTCGCGGCAATGCTCGAAGGCCGTCACGCCATGTCCCAGACCGTCCGCAAGGAAGTGAGCCCAAAATCTGAGGAATGGGGGTTCCAACTTGGCAGCATCTACATCCGCAAAGTCCACTTCCGCGACCTCGACATGATCCAGCAGATCCAAGAAAAAGTTGTCAACCGCCTGCGCCAAGTGACCAGTGCGATCCGGCAGGATGGCGCCAACCAAGTCAGTATCATCACAAGCACCGCCGAGCGGCAAGCCGCTGTGGAATTCGCTCAAGCCGCTGCCATGCGGCCTGCTATTGTCGGTGGTGCGCTCCAGCAAATCGGACAGGATCCGAAAGTCCTTTCTGCCATGTTTGACATTTTGGAGACCCAGCAAATTCTCGGAGGCAGCGCCAAAATTTCGATCGTTCCTCCGAAAAGCGAACTCCTGTCCCAACTCCTCGCGATTAAAGAAAGCACCCCTCCGGCGCAGGCTTGAGCGCGGAAAGAGTGATTGAATCGGGTGCATTTTTGCGTTCACGTGAGCGCCGGTTTCTGAAACAGTCTCCCTCATGTCCTCTTCTTCCCAACCTGTCCTTCCGAGCCGCAATTGGCTGATTTTTGGTGGCGTGCTCTCGGTGATCATCGGTTTTTTCGCGATGGGTGCGCCGGTTATTTTTTCGTATGTTCTCACTCAGCTTCTCGGTGCGTTGCTTTTGGTCAGCGGCGTGGTGGGCGTGTTTATGGCGATCTTCGGGCACCATCGTCCGCATCGCGTTCTATCGGGTCTCTCCGGGTTGATTCGTCTCGCGGCGGGAGCGTCGTTGTTTTTCTTCACAATCTCCGGAATGGCGGCGCTCACCATCATTCTTGCGGTAGTTTTTGTCATCGAAGGCTTGGTCTGCATTGCGACCTCGCTGGCGATGCGAGCGAATCCGGCATGGATTTGGATTCTGCTCAACGGTGTTGTCGCGCTCGTTCTCGGCGGGATGATCTACGCCCAGTGGCCCGTGGATGCGGAGTGGATCATCGGACTCCTTTACGGAATCCAGTCCATCTTTGGCGGCGCGAGCCTGATCGCGCTGGGGCTGAAAACGCGACCAGCGTGACCTGATGGAAGATCGTGCATTGATCGAGCTGGCGACGGTGGCGCGGGGAAGTGCTTACGCGCCTTACTCCAACTTCGCGGTCGGCGCGGCTTTGCTTTGCGAGGACGGCGACGTTTTCTTGGGTTGCAACGTGGAGAACCTCAGCTTTGGGCTCACGTGCTGCGCGGAGCGCGTGGCACTGGGAGCGGCTGTTGTGGCCGGCCAACGTGCGTTCCGCTGCATCGCGGTCGTGGCGGATACGGATGAGCCAGTCAGCCCTTGCGGCGCGTGCCGGCAGGTGATGGCTGAGTTTAATCCGTCGCTGCGAATTCTCCTCGCGACGCTCCGCGGAGGATTCGTTGAGTATTCACTCTCGGAGCTCTTTCCGCGGGCGGCGACAGGGATTTTGAATCGTCCGGCGGATTAGTTGTATTTGACCGAGCAGCCGTAGGCTTCGGTTTTGGCCGTTGTGACGGGCTTGCCCGCGAGAACCTCTTCGACGGCAGCGGCGACGTAGTTTTTTGCACCCGCGATGTCGGCGGCGTCAGCGGATTTT
>JBBRHN010000258.1:0-4257 GCA_038222685.1 Chthoniobacterales bacterium
CGCCCGCGCGCTCATGAGCAAACCCGACTGCCTCATGCTCGACGAGCCATCGCTCGGCATCGCACCCATTCTCGTGCAAACCATTTTTGAGAAGATCGTCGAAATCAACCGGGAATTCGGACTCACCATCCTCCTCGTCGAGCAGAACGCCAACCTCGCCCTCGAAGTCTCCCACCACGCCTACGTCCTCGAAACCGGCCGCATCACCCTCGAAGGCCCTCCCTCCGAACTCCGCAAAAACCCTGCCGTCCGCGCCGCCTACCTCGGCTGCTGACTCGGCAGAATGCTTTTTTGCGGGAGGGGGGAAAGCAGAACACGGAGGAAAAACCTCCCAAGCGGATGCCCGAAAAGGTTCATCGTGAGTCGGTGGAACCTGCCAGCAAAGACCTCCGATACGCCAGCAGGAGAACCACGATCACACAGGCAAACCCCACAGCGGCCGGAAACAGCGCGGTCGTTAGCGAGTAATGTTCCAGAGCTAGAATCACGAAAAGATTGCGCGCAGCGAACATGCCGAAAAAGCCGATGCTCTCTTCGCGAGGATGCGACCATGCCCGCCTAACGGTCGGCCCGAACCCCAGCACATCCACTACCGTAAGAATGACGACCGCCCACATCGGATCGGAGGTTAGAAACCAAAATGGCAACGCCGAAAGAGCCGCAAAAAAGAACACCCAATCTGTCGTGGTGATAAGCAAATCGGAACGCTTCACATAGGCGAGGAGCGCGATGTAAATCGTGATGACTCCCGACACGCCAATGGGCCATGCGCCAACACCTCCGCGTCCGGCTAGCTGCGCGAGGAAAACCATAAAAGTGGTGATCCCCCAAATGAACCAAGAGAATACGTGCGGCTTCGTTTCGCCACGCCGGATGGAACGGATGTAGGGCAAAAACGCAACGAACGTGAGAGTGATGGCTACCGCGCTGAAAAGCTGCTTAGACATAGAGGAATTTCAAGGTGCGCGAAAAACGGCCTGACGCCAAGCTCAGCAACCGCCGTCACCCCTCGTCTGGAGGGTTCCCGCGCCGAGAGAACGACCGCATTCAGACGCCTTGCCCCGAGAACGCAGATGCCGTAGCCTGCCGCAATGAACTACAGAGAACTTATTACCATCGAACCCGGCAAACGCGGTGGACGACCCTGCATCCGGGGAATGCGCATCTCCGTTTACGACGTTCTCGGCTGGCTCGCTGCCGGGATGACCAACGAGGAGATTATCGAGGAGTTTCCAGAACTCACCCTTGAGGACATCCGCGCGTCGCTTGCTTACGCCGCTGACCGCGACCACCACCTCGTCGGTTCGGCCGCGTGAAGCTCCTTTTCGACCAAAACCTCAGTCGGCGCCTGCCTGCTCGACTTACAGATTTATTTCCCGACTCAGCCCATGTTCGAGCGGCAAATCTTGACCAATCACCTGACGACCAAATCCGGGAGTATGCCGGTGCCAACGACTTTTGTATCGTTACTCAAGACAGCGACTTCGCAGAGCGAAGCCGACTTTACGGGGCACCACCCAAAGTCGTTTGGCTTCGGTGCGGTAACTCAACGCCACAGCAGGTCGAGACCATTTTGCGCCGAAACGCCGTTCTGATAACCGAACTGATCCAGAACCCTGAATTACACTACGCTGAGATTATCTGAACGGATCTTCGCTGCTTTCAGTGGGTGGAACCGATACGGCGACGCCGTTTGATCCTGAAGCCCAGGGTCGGAACGAGCGTCCGCCGTTCCCACCCTGAGTGCGGAAAAATAGGAATCAACCCCAACGTGGGTTGCATGAGAATTACGGCGTCCCGCCGGACGAGAGCTACTGTCGGGCATCAGGCAACCTATGGCGTCGTCAGACGGCCGACACGGATCCGTCGGCAGCGATTTTCCACGATCCGGGTGACGTTATTTTATAAACGGTGACACCTTGGTTGATGATGCGGTAGCCGCGGATGCGTAGGAATTCCGGGACATCGCGGGAGGCCATTTCTTCATCGGTGAGTTCGACGAGTTCGAAGCCGGGCCGTCCGGCAATGGCGAGGTCGGTGATGGAGACTCGCGCTCCGGGGGCGGCGGAAACAACGAGGGCTGCGCCGTCGGCGAGATTGACGTTGTTGAGGCTCACATCGCCTTCAAGAACGAGCGTTGATGCACCCGAGATGCTTCCTCCGCGAATCCGCGCCCGCACGTCGGCGAGTGTAAGGGCGAACGAGGGACGCAAAATCACACGCGGCCCGCGAACAAAGGGCACGCCGCGAATGGCCTCGCGCGCCGTCTCTCGCACGTCCATGCCCGCCATTTTGAGCTTTCTTCGCGAGGTGAGGTAAAAATCGCTCTCTGCGCTCGAAGCACTCTCTGGCGGACCGTTTTTTTCCACTTTCTCGGCGGCGTCGGTGAGGTTGTTCTTGCACGCGCTGAAGCACCACGTGCGTTCAAAGACAGTAACGCCGACCTTTTCGCCGGACGTGAAGAGTTTCGGTAAATCCTGCATCATTGTCTCGAGACGCGCGGGTTTCTTGAATGCCGTGCGCTTGGCGTCCGAGAACTTGGGATTGATAAACTCCGCGATAATACCGTGCGAGGATTTCAAGACGCGAAGATAGGGCTCCATGCGAATGACAAGCAAGTTGACGTTGCCGGGAAACAGCGAGAAACCCTGGTCATTCGGCACGTCGCCCTCGGGATTGACGGTTGCGCGAAGGAGTGGGTCGAGTTGATTGTATTCGACGTTGAGCGTGAGGCTTGGCGCGTTTTCGCGCACGAGTCGCGTGATGCCACCGACGGCCTCGCCGGGCACACGATTGACGGCGATGGAGTTGAAATCGTAGCTCTCGGTTTCCGAAACACCGATGGCAGCAAAGGCGGCGTTAAAAACCTGCCCGTTGGTATCTTGGATAAAGAGCAGATACCGCGTGCCGGAAGCCGACAGCCTGGCGGCCGTTCCGCTCGTATGCAAAAGCATGTGGATGTCGCCGTGCCCGTGCGGCTTAAGGACGATTTCGTATTTTTTTTCCAGCGCAAGGTGCGCGGAAACGCCGGCGAGTGCCGCAACGAGCTCCTGACGCAAAATCGTGATCTGCCCGGAGCCGAGCCCGAAGTTGAGGTGCTCCGCCAACGTTGCGACCGTGCCCTCATGCGTGTCCCGACTCGTCATGATGACGAGCGGAATCTCCCGCCCGAGCCGCTCCGATGCCGCTAAGATCACGCTTGCGTAGTGGGCAAGGTAGCTGGTTGATTCCGTCACCTCGACGGGAATGTCTAGTTTGATTCCCTGATAACCCAACCGCTCCCCCAACCCTCCCGCGACCAGGACGACAGCGGTGTTGGCAAATTGCTGAAAGCCGACCTGTTCGGCTTTATCGTAGTCTGCTCCAAACTGCGAGAGATCGACGAGATCGGGTTGCTCCGGTATGCAGCCTTCAAAGGGATTCCGCGCAGCCGCGGCATCGGCCAGCAGGACCCGCGCGTTGCGAATGTAGGCAGGCAAACCGCCCGGATACGAGCGATGCGCCGTGAGCAGCGTTACGAGATAGCACTTTTTGGCGTCATCGCGTGTTCCCGGAGCGTCCCAGTCTGCGAAGAGATGATGTTGATCCTCAGCCAGAAGCGCGTCGGCGAGTTCGCACTCCTCGTTTGAGAGAAGCCCGGCGGTGGCGTTTTGGTGAAATCCAGACAGATCAGCTAGGCTCATGCGAGGCGGAGTCTGATCGAAATTCTCTCGCACTGGCAACAGCGGCGTTTCGAAGAAAAAATGTAGGCCGCCGTGACGAGTGCCACGACGGCCTACTGTTCCCCCCAGAACATCTTCTACACAGCAGCTACCGTGCCAACTTTGGATCGAACTCGCGGATAACAATCCTGGAGTCGGACAATGGTCGAAAATCGGGCGCGGGATTTGCCCGTGCGAGCCCAAGCAAATTGTCACTCGTCACCGGCAATGGCAGTCCGAGCATTTGCGCTGTCTTTAGCCCGGCGTAGGCGATTTGCCACGGAATCCCGACTATGAGCGGGTTCCGCCCGTTCCTCGACGCGAGCGAGCGCACGATTTGCCTCATCGTCAGCGGCACCGAATGCGCGATCGAGCAGACTCGGGGCAAATCGGCAGCTTCTACCGCCCACGCGACGTATTTCGCCAGATCGCGTTCGTGAACCAGAAACTGCGCCGCATTCGCGCACGGAAGCGGAATCATCGGCAATTTCGCAACCAGCCCCTGCAGCTTCCCGACCATGCCGCCGGGCGAATCACCGAAGACGAGGCCTGGCCG
>JBBRHN010000259.1:0-4246 GCA_038222685.1 Chthoniobacterales bacterium
CCCAGCATCCGCGACGCACCGCGTTCGTCCACCCAAAGCGCATTCGATTGCGCAAGGCGATTCATCCAGACCACCGGCAACGGTAGGCTGGAAACATTTTTTTCAAATGCCGCGGATGGCTGGTGGACATACGAAATCAGCAGTGCGTCCACACTTCGCTCGCTCAACAAGGGGCTCTTCAAGTAGTCCTCCTCCGAGGCTCCACTGGCAGAGAAAAGCGTCGCCACGTAGCCACTTTCGCTCAATGTCGCCACACAAGCAGCCAGCGTTTCCGGAGGGAGCAGGAAGTCCTCAGGAGGGCCTAAAAGAATGCCGATGCTCATGCTTTTTCCTGACCGCAGCGAACGCCCGGCCGTAGTTGGGCGATACCCCATCTGGATTGCGGTCTCTCGAATGCGTTGCTCGAGTTCCTTACCGACCCCGACCGTGCTCCGCCCGCCGTTGAGCGTTTTGCTCACGACTTGATGGGAAACTCCCAACTGCTCGCCGATATCGGACAAGGTCACGTTCATGAGCAGAAAGATTGCACGAGCAATCCGACACGGCAAGGCATTCTGTGTGACAATTTCGTCACATTCGAAAAACAGTCCGGTGGTTCAGTTTATTGAACGGCGGAACTCGTCCAATTCCACGATCCGCCTCTGCGTTCTGGCAGCTTCCGCGGCGAATCCAACGACATGGCTTTCGATGCTGACTGAAAGCGACGACGTCATCATCGAGGGCTTGTCCGCGGTGAACGCCGCGTGCAGGGCTTGGACCAATCCTTGGTCCCCTCCGCCATGCCCGTCGTATCCCCCCAGCTCGGCCTTTGTCGTGAACGGGGTGACCGTGCCGTCGTTGGCGACCACTAAAATATCCGACCCCGACTGCTCGCGCACTGCCGCACCGGCGCGGAGAACTCCCTCCGTCCCATGAATCTCGAGGTCACGACCGGTGGCAAAAGCAGTCATGGTTAACTGCGCGACGGCGCCTTTTTGAAATTCGAGATTTACCACCTGACGGTCAACGGCGTCGTTGTCACATTGGTAAACGCAGCGACCCCAAGGACTCGACCGAAGCCAATCGACAATCTCCTCATCCGACGCCTCGGCGGATCGGTCAAAAATATACGGAAGCCATTCCCGAAATTCGCGTAGATAGCGGTGAGCATCAAACGCGCAGGAGCCAACGTGGGGACAGCCGCCCGTGCATCGATCCGTCGCCCCGGCAGGCATCCGGGCGGAGCGGAAAAACTCGAGGCTCCCGAAGCTCGAAACGGCTTTGCAACGGTCATCCAGGAGCCAAAGGATGATGTCGAGATCGTGACAGCATTTGGCGATGATCATAGGTGTTGCGCGCTCCACGACAGCCCAGTGACCCCTCACGAACGAATGCGCCTGATGCCACGGCCCCACGCCCTCAGTAGCAGAAAGATGAACAATTTCCCCGATCCGTCCCTCCGCGAGAATCTCCTTCACCTTGCGGTAAAGAGCCGTGTAACGGAGGACATGACACACGAGAACCTTCCGTCCGAGCCGTTCCGCCTCGCGCTCGAGTTCGAGAATGTCCGGCAGCGTAGTCGCAATGGGCTTTTCCAGAAGAACGTCGTAACCCCGCCGCATCGCCGCCAGACAGTGCGCATGGTGCTGGTGGTCCTGCGTTCCAATCACCACCACGTCCGCAAACTTCTCCTCGGCAAAAAGTTCCTCGTCTGTTCGAAACCGACGAAATCCTTCAGGAAACCCGCACTCGCGCTCGATAATGTCGAGCCGCGCGGGCAAGGGATCAGCTGCTCCGGCGATTTCAAAATGGTCGGGAAGCCGCGATGCCAGGCTCAGGTATGTGCGGGTTCTGCCACCACACCCGAGGCCCGCCAGACGGAGACGTTTGGAGTTCATTGAGATTATAGAAAATGCAGAGCGGGAAAGCTCAGACGGGCTGGAGATTAACACGGCTTGTTTCGATCATTTTTAAAGTTGCAATAAGAACGGATATATTCAATTTCATTGCACGCGCAATGACAACTTCTTCTCATTCTTCGGGATTTGCCGCATCCGCAAACTGGCTTGCCTACTCAGACTCTCTGAAGAGCAAAGACATCGCTGGAGGGTTTCGCGAGTGTGTGGACGATCTGGCGGAAGACGGAATCCGGATGGTGGAGCTGCCCATTGCCCATATGGATTCCGAGATTGCAGAATTGGACGACGAGTTCTGGCGGCTTTTGCGCAAGCCCCTCGACGAAGCAAACATTGCGGTCGTCAGTGTCCACGGCCCCATTTTTTCGTTTGATCGCTATTCGTTGGAAGAGGAGAGAGATCGGCTGAGACGTTATGCCCGAGCGGCTGTCCTGCTTGGATCAAGGGCTTTGGTCGTGCATCCCGTTTTGCATCCGAACCTTCATGTCTGCAAAGTCGCGCGCGAGGCGATGGATCGCGACATCGCGCTCGGCTCCGCCCTCTCCGTGGAGCTCGAGGGCACCTGCTGCCGCCTTGCGATCGAAAACGTTCCCCACAACTCATGGGCCTATTTGCGCGAACTGTTCAAAAATCTGCCTCCCGCAGCAGGCATGTGTTTCGACACCGGCCATTATCAGGTTAGGCCCGAATGGACCATCGCCGCAGCCGTGGAGCATTTCGGGGACCGGGTAGCCTGTTGGCACCTCAGCGACAACGATGGATTTTGCGATGCTCACTTGCCGCCCGGGCGCGGATCCTTCGACTGGCCTGCGTGGAAATCCGCGTCGCATTCAAATCTGGCACCACGGGTGATAGAGCTTTCGCACCCGGCACGATGGAATGATGCCAACGCACGAGCGATCACTCGGCAATCTCTGAAGTCCGCGATAGCGGGAACAGGAGAACTGCTTCTCCGCTGACGATCTCTCTGGCAATTGAACCGGAAAATGACTTCTCGCGATGAGCCTTGAAATATTCCGTGATCAAATCCTGGGTTGCTGGTTGGGCAAGGGTCTCGGCGGCACACTGGGAATGCCATTCGAAGGGTGCGTGGGGCCGTTGGATGTCTCACTGGGGGAAATGGCGGATCAGATGCTACCCAACGATGATCTTGACCTGCAATTGCTTTGGATACGCGTGTTGGAGCACCGCGGACTCAGCACGCGTGCTGTCGATTTGGCGAGAGCTGCAGCCGAGCACTACGACTGCTACCCGGACGAATACGGCGTTGCCCGATGGAATACGCAACGCGGGTTGGTTCCGCCTCTCACGGGTTCGTATAACAACTGGTTCGGCGACGGGATGGGGGCGGCAATCCGTTCTGAGATCTGGGCTTGCCTAGCGCCCGGCCGCCCGGACTTGGCGGCTGCTCTAGCCCGCGAAGACGCGCTCGTCGACCATTACGGCAACGGCGTCTGGGGCGAAATGTTCCTTGCTGCCTTGGAAAGCGACCTGTTCACCAGCCGCAACATCCAATCGTCGATCCGGCGTGGGTTCGATGTCATTCCTTCAGAAAGCCGGCTTTCTCAGGCGCTCCGGAAGGTTATTCAATGGCACTCGGAAGGAACCTCATGGGATCAAACCCGACAGAACACAGTTCGCGAATTTGGGTCGCACAATTTCACCGATGTGACAATGAACCTAAGTTTTATCGTGATCGGTTTGCTATTCGGCGAGAGCGATTTCGAGCGATCCCTCAAGTTGAGCATCAACTGTGGGATGGACACGGATTGCACCGGTGCGACTTGTGGCAGCATTCTCGGCATCCTGCACGGCGCATCCGGACTGCCGCCAGCCTTGCGGGCGCTCGCGGGAAACAAGGTGGCCATTCATGCGAGCCTCGCCGGACTGTCCCTCCCACTCACTCTTGAAGAGCTCACCGATCGCTCGCTTCGTATCGGCGAGCAATGGGCGGGCGTGCCGGACGGCTTGTTAGAAAATGCCACACCGGAATCTGCGGAGGCACCTGAAGAAGAAAATCACTGGCTAATCATCCCTTCATCAGCCGAGGATAATGTGGCAGGCGAGCCTCTAGCCGTGAGCAAGGCGGAAAATAATCCCGCCGCAGCCGCCGCATATCATTTCAGAGCCAAGAGCATTCACCTCGATCTGGGAAAGCAGGCGAAATGCCCCGGCGACGTGCTCTATCTCCTGACATGGTTGCGTGTGGAATCATCCCACGCGACACGGCTCATGTGCTGCGCTGATGCGGGCATTACCGTCTGGCTGGACGGTCAGGAGATCATTAACTATCACGGCCGCCGCCCTGCCCTCCCCGCTTTCCACCGAACAGAAGGCGGCGCCACTGTCCC
>JBBRHN010000260.1:0-4242 GCA_038222685.1 Chthoniobacterales bacterium
CCGTTTACACCGTAGCGTTCGGCACCGCCGAAGAAGTGGAGTCGGTCCGCCGCGGCGTGGCGGGTGCGCACAAAGCCGTGCGCGGAGTTGGGTATTCCGCATTTGATCCAGCGGCGCAGTGGTGGGTGCTTGCGACGCTGATCATGGGCAGTGCCAACATGTATCGGCGCTTTGTCGGCGAACTGACCGCCGTCGAGCTGGATCAGTTTCTCGCGGAAAACGCCCGCTTTGGTGAGGTCTTCGGATTGTCGCCAGAAGCCGTGCCGACACGCTGGAGCGAATTCGAAGCGTATTGGCAGGACATGATGAGCGGGCCATTGCTCGGCTCGGATCCGGTTTCCGCCGACGTCGCGAAGGCCGTCATTCGCCCAGATGCCCCATGGACAATGCGTCAACTCTCACCCGTCTTCCACGCGTTGACGCTGGAGTATCTGAGCCTGCCCGTCGCTAAACGGTTGGGCTTGGCTCCGGGCCGCGCGCAGCACGGGATCTGGGCACTACTCGACGGTGTGCTGCCCGGCGCTCTCCGGCTTTGCCCGCCGCGACTCCGGTATGCGCCGCAATATCTTGCCGCGATTCGCAGAGCCGGACGAAATTAAAGTTTGTTAATCGCCTTACGCAGCACCGAAGTGCTGGTGCCGAGGACGTCGGCCAGCGAAGACGAGGCCTTGTTTAGCAGCGAGTGCGCTTTTTTCTTCGCTTCCAAACGTGTCTTCTCAGTGGTCTTTGCACTGGTCGAGATTCCGCTGCGAAGCAAGGTAGCGGCTTCGTCAACGAACTTCAGCGCGGCCGTCGCGGCTTTGTGCTCGGGCGATGCCGTGGACTTCACTTTTTGCACGGGGGCGGATTTTTTGACAACAGGGATTTTCACGGTGGTTTTTTTCTTGGTTGTGGCCATAGGCCCTTAAACTAATCTGAAGGCGAACGCTTGCCAAGAGGTGTCTTGGTTTTCATTATGCCCGCTCTCATGGAAGCACTCATCGATCTCCTCCAACAAAATGCCCTGATGCCGCGGGCGGAAATGGCGAAGCTCCTCGACCTCGATGTCGACGAGCTCAACAAAACGATCGCGCAACTCGAAAGCGACGGCGTCATCCTTGGTTATCAAGCCATCATCAATCGCGAAAAATGGGAAACCGACAAAGTGACTGCGGTTATTGAAGTGAAGATCACGCCCGAGCGCGATGGAGGCTTCGACCGCATCGCCTCGCGCATCGCAAAGTTCGAAGAGGTGCAAAGTTGCTATTTGGTGAGCGGCGGCTACGACCTGCTCATCATTGTCGAAGCGGCGAACCTTCGCCAAGCGGCGGCGTTTGTCGCGGAAAAGCTGAGCACAATCGATGCCGTGCAGGCCACCGCCACGCACTTCCGACTCAAGACCTACAAGGAGAACGGGGCTTTTCACCTAATGGAATCCGCTACGGAACGTCTCGCTGTCTCGCCGTGAGTATCCGCATTGCTGAGCACGTTCGCGACATCCCGCGCTCGGGAATTCGCGATTTCTTCGAGGTCGTCCAGTCGATGGGCGACGTCATTTCCCTAGGCATTGGCGAACCCGATTTTGCAACGCCTTGGCATATTCGCGAAGCGGCGATCTATGCGCTCGAGCGCGGTCGAACCGGCTACACATCGAACCTCGGCCTACCCCGCCTGCGCCGCTCGATCTCCGATTATGTTCAGCGGCATTTCGCGCTCAGATACGATTCGCATACCGAAATTCTCGTCTCGGTTGGCGTCTCGGAGGCTTTAGATCTGGCTCTGCGCGCCTTGCTTAATCCCGGCGACGAAGTGATTTATCACGAGCCGTGTTACGTCTCTTACGCGCCCAGCATCGTGCTCTCTCGCGGCGTCGCAAAAGCTGTGCAAACGCGCGCGGAGGACGGTTTTTCGCTGCGCGCGGAGGACGTCGAAAAGGCCATCACTCCCCGCTCCCGCGTGCTCATGATGAACTTCCCAACCAATCCCACGGGAGCCACGATGGAACCTGACGAGTTGGAAAAAATTGCCGCAGTCTGCGTTAAGCATGATCTCGTGGTTCTGACCGATGAGATTTATAGCGAGGTTCTCTTTGATGGCGGCACACACACCAGTATCGCAACGATGCCGGGCATGCGCGAGCGGACGGTTTTTCTGCATGGTCTCTCGAAAGCGTTTGCGATGACCGGTTGGCGCATTGGCTTTGCTTGCGCTCCGGCGGACCTTATTGAGGCGATGATGAAAATCCATCAGTATGCCATCCTTTGCGCGCCAATCATGGGTCAGGATGCCGCCATTGAGGCTCTCGATCGCGGCGAAAATTCCGTCGAGAAGATGCGCCGCGAGTATGAACTCCGCCGGAATTTCATAACGAGCTCACTCAACGAGATGGGCTTGGCATGCCGCAAGCCGCACGGCTCGTTCTATGTCTTCCCCGACATCACGTCATCCGGCCTCACGAGTCGCGAATTTTCCCTGCGCCTCTTGCACGAAAAGAAAGTCGCCGTCGTGCCAGGCACCGCCTTTGGCCCCGCCGGCGAGGGCCATGTTCGCTGCAGCTTCGCAACGGCAATGGATCAAATCAAAATTGCGATGGAGCGGATGTCGGAGTTTTGCGCTGAGCTGCGCTCTTGAGCAGTTTTTCGTAATCAGTCACGCGGTCGTCGAGGCGGAATTCCCCGACCTTTTTCATCGAGGCTTCGCGGAGTTTTTGGAGAAGCGGCGGAGTTGAAATTAAAGACCTCAACTTTTCAGCAAACGCTGTGGGCGTACGCTCGACGAGAAATCCGTTCACGCCATCTTCGACCACATCCGCCAGCCCACCGATGCGACTCCCGACAATCGCGAGCCCATGCTGAAGCGCTTCGATGCCGGCGACGGGTAATCCTTCGTGACTCGATGTCATCAACAAAATATCGCTCTCGTGCAGGCGCGCTGCGACGACGTCCGCTCCCAGCCAGCCCGAAAAAGTGACGCGGTCTTCGATGTTTTCCGCCCGGGCGAGATCTCGCATTTCGCGTCCCAGCGGACCTTCCCCGATGACTTCAAACGTCCAGTCCAGCTCCCGCAGCTCCCCGAGTGACCGTAGCGCAAGAAGCGGATCTTTCTGCACACTCAAACGCCCGAGCATCACAATTCGCACAGGTGAACCTGGCGAGGGACGCGGAACTTTGGTGATCGGTTCGATGCCATTGAGAATCACCCGCACGTCGACCCCCGCCGCCGATTTTGCCAACCCCGCCACGAAGCCGCTCACCGCGGTTACCGTCGCTGCGCCCCGCCAAATCGGCTGGATCGCAGGATTCAAAACGCGAAAGAGACGGTCTGTTTGTTCGGGCACGCCGCCGGGCACGTCTCCGAGGTGAGCGGTGAGCACATACGGGATGCCTGTGAAGCGCCCGAGCGCGAATGCCAACGCCCCAGTCGGCACCACAAAATGCGCGTGGATGACATCCGGCTTCCACTCGCGGCAGATTCTCAGCGCGGGCAAAAAACTTGTCGCAAGGTAAAGTGCCATTTCGGGCACTGAGCAGGTATCCTCACGGCGCCGGAATGAAGGCGGACGTTCCACGCGCACCCCGCGAATCGTTTCCTCGCGAGGCAGATGCCGCAGCCCCGCCGTAACGAAGCGCACCTCGTGCCCTCTCGCTGCCAAACCCTCCGCTACCCGTGCCGCGATCCGGCCGCCGCCGCCTCCGACCGGAGGGTATTCATAGCAAAGCGTCAGTATTTTCATGGGAGCAAGCGATCGTAGATTTCCTCGATCTCATCGACCATTCGCCGCGCGGAAAAACGGGACAGCACCTTCTCGCGCGCAGCGACTCCCATTGCCGTGCGCGCCGCAGAATCGCTCAGTAGATGATTGATCGCCGTGACGAATGCCGAGGCGTCTCCCGGCGTGCAAAGCGCGCCGTCCACACCGTCGTCGATGACTTCTGCTATGCCATCGAGTCTCGACGCGACGACCGGCACCTCCATGGCCATCGCCTCAAGCAATGTCATCGGGAGCCCTTCGAAATTCGACGGCATCAACAGGAGATCCGCTTTCTCGTAAATCGTTCTCGGGTCCGCGACATACCCCGCGAACGTGACTTGGTCCGCAATACCGAGTCGCGCCGCTTCGCTCCGCAGGTGTTGCTCTTCGGGGCCGGTGCCTGCAATGAGAAACCTTGCGTCCGGATGCCGGATCGCGACTTGCGCCGCAATCTCCAAAAAGAGCGAAAAGTTTTTTTGCGCATTCAGCCGTCCGACGCCAGCAATAAAAGG
>JBBRHN010000261.1:0-4201 GCA_038222685.1 Chthoniobacterales bacterium
GCCGCTCCGCGCTGGAGGAGGCAATCGGTGAAGCCGCCGGTGGACGCGCCGACGTCGATGCAAATGCGTCCGGCGGGATCGATCTCGAAGGTATCCAGCGCGCCTTCGAGCTTGAGTCCGCCACGTCCCACGAATTTTTCCCGGGCGACGAGGCTGAGTTCCGCATCGGCAGCAACGAGCGTTCCGGCCTTGGCGACCGGCTGACCGTTCACGAGAACCTGAGCGGCCATGATAGCGCGACGGGCTTTTTCACGAGATTCGATGAGGCCGCGCTCCACTAAAGCGACATCCAAGCGGGACTTGCCAGACATTGTTAAAGCCTGTCAGTTTGCACGCTTCCCGCACGTTCGTAACTCTTTTTTTATGCCAGACGCCGATTTGAAAACCCGCATTAAGGAAATGATGGTCGCCAGCCTGATGCTCAAAATGTCGCCCGACGAGATCGGTGATGACACGTTGCTATTCAGTCCCGACGGCCTTGCGTTGGACTCCATCGACGCGCTGGAACTGGCGGTGGCGATTGAGAAAAACTTCGGCGTCGCGACGCCGAGCGCGGAGGTGGCGAGGAAGGCTTTTGTGAGCGTGGAGACGATTGCCGGACACATCTTGTTGCAAACGCCAGCCGCGTAGCAGACGCGCGCCTTGACGCCGTTCGCCGCGCCTGAGACGATGCGATGTTCTTGCACGCACCGCGGTTTCGAAGGATTATTTTTTATGGGAAAAGGCAACAACAGTCACAGGAAAGAAGTTAAAAAACCGAAGCAGGAAAAGCCAAAGCCGCAACCCGGAGGGAAGCGTCCGTAGCGACGCCCTTCACTCCTCGGGAGTGTCGCTCCCAGGCGAGGTCGTCTGGAGTTTTTCCAGCAATGGGCTCATGTCCTCGACTTCGTCCCAAACAGCTCGGCTGACATAAATCGTCGCTTTTTGCTGGGCCGCCAGTGCCAGGCAGTCGCTCGGACGGGCGTCGAGCTCGATGATCTTGCGTTGTTGCAACTCGTTCTCGGCGGTGAGAATCAGGCGACCGAAGTAGGTTCCGTTTTTAAGGTCGTTGATCACGACGCGATCGACCTTGGCACCGAGAGACGCGAGGATGAGGGCGATAAGATCGTGCGTGAGCGGGCGTTCTTTCTCCATGCCGCTGAGGAACATTCCGATTGCGGCACCGACGGCTTGATCCATATAGATGACGAAAACCTTTTCCTCGTTTCCGAGAAACGTCGCGCATCCGGCGGTGGTCGGGATCAACGCGCGGATCTGAACGGGAACGACGGTTTTGTTCACGCGATCATCCTAGCACGGACTGGCAATGCGGCAAGATTCTTGGGGCTTGAGATTGTCGGGCGGCTTCGTAAGCTCTTCGTTCCGGCGGTGTGTGCCGCTGAGGAATCAAGTTTGAACATGAAGATATATATCGACGGGGAGTTTTACGACAAAGAGAACGCGAAGATTTCGGTTTTCGACCATGGCCTTCTGTATGGCGACGGAGTTTTTGAGGGCATCCGGTTTTACAATGGCCGGGTCTTCCGCTTGGCCGAGCACATGGGCCGTCTGTATGACTCCGCCCGCGCGATTTGCCTCAACGTCGGCCTCGATCTCCCCACGTTGACCGAGGCCGTGCTGGAAACAATCCGACGCAATGAACTGCGCGATGGTTACGTGCGGCTGGTTGTCACGCGTGGTTCAGGCGATCTCGGACTCAATCCTGCACTCTGCCCGAAGGCGACGGTTTTTATCATCGCTTCAAAAATCACGCTTTATTCCGAGGAATGCTACGCGAACGGTTTGAAGGTCGTGACGTGCGCGACGCGGAGGATTCCTCACGGCGCGCTGAGTCCAATGGTGAAGTCGCTGAATTACCTCAACAACGTGCTCGCAAAAATCGAGGCGCAGCAGGCCGGAGCGGGCGAAGGGCTCATGCTCAACGAGCAGGGCTACGTCGCAGAGTGCACCGGTGACAATGTTTTCACAGTCAAAAACGGCGAGATTTTCACGCCTCCCATCTCTTCAGGCGCGCTGGCAGGAGTGACGCGGGCGGTGGTTTTCGAGATGGCCGCCGAGATGGGCATCCGCATCACCGAGCCCCAAATGACCCGTTACGACATCTACACGGCGGACGAATGTTTTCTCACCGGCACGGCCGCTGAGGTCATCCCCGCGGTGATCTTGGACGGCCGCGAAATCGGCAACGGACGCCCCGGGCCCGTCACTCAGCGAATGATTGCACGATTCCATGAGTTGACAGCCAGCTCAGGTGCGGTGATTGATAAGTAATCATGCAGTGCGACGTATGCCAAACCAAGGAAGCGACCGTTTTTCTCACGCAGATCGTGGACGGCAAGATGCAGAAGGTGAACCTCTGCGAGGCCTGCTCAAAAGAAAAGGGTGTCAACGATCCCACCGGCTTCGCGCTGACTGACTTGCTCCTCGGTCTCGGTGCGGCTCAGGATATCGAGAAAAACCCCGGCTCCCTCAAGTGCTCCGTCTGCGGTTTCACGCAAGCGGACTTCAAAAAAACAGGACGCCTCGGATGCAGTGCATGCTATGGAGTCTTCGCCGAAGGACTTCGCGGCATGTTAAAAAACATGCATAAGGGTCCGAGCCACACCGGAAAGTCGCCGGCGGGGTTTCAGAGCCAACGGGAACACGGCGAGGCCATGCGCACGCTCCAAGAGAGCCTAGATAAAGCTGTTGCCGCCGAGGAATACGAGCGGGCAGCGGATCTGCGCGATCAAATTCGACAAATTGAGGCGGACTCTCGCGCATGAAATTTTCGCGCATTATTGCCAGCTCGGGCGAGTGGCTCTCCGGCGATGGCCCGAACCGCCAAATCGTCGTCAGCAGCCGCGTGCGCCTTGCTCGCAATTTGCGCGACAAACCCTTCCCCGGCTGGGCCAAAAAGGCCGAGCGCATCGAGGTAATGAAACTTGTGAAGGATGCGGTCGAGAATTTGCCAGAGATGGCTGAGTCGTATTCCGAAAACCTCGAAGCCCTCTCTCCGCTGGAAAAGCAAGTTCTCGTCGAGCGCCACCTCATTAGCCGCGAACACGCCGCAAAAGGTGTCGGCAGTGCCGTCGTGATGAACGAGCCGCAGACGCTCAGCGTGATGATCAACGAGGAGGATCACCTCCGCATGCAGGCGATCTGCTGCGGGCTCCAGCTCGAAAAAGTCTTTTCGATGATCGATCGCGTGGACTCGGAATTGGAACAAATGGTCGATTTTGCGTTTGATGCAGACCTCGGTTATCTCACTGCCTGTCCGACTAACGTTGGCACAGGGATGCGCGCCTCGGCCATGTTGCACCTGCCAGGTCTCGTCATGAGCGACCAGATCAACAAGATCGTCAACTCGGTCAACAAAATCGGCCTCGCCGTCCGCGGCCTTCACGGAGAAGGAACCGAGGCCATGGGCAATCTGTTTCAAGTCTCCAACCAGACCACGCTCGGCGAGACCGAGGAAGAAATCATCGGCCGCCTCAATCGCGTCATCGAGCAGATTCTCGAACACGAAAAAAACGCCCGCATGCTTCTCGCGCAAAAGAAATGCGTCACGTTGCATGACCAAATCGGCCGCGCGTTTGGCATTCTTTCCAACGCTTACTCGATGAGTTCCAAAGAGGCACTCAATCTGCTATCGGTCATCAAACTCGGCGTCGATCTCGGCGTCTTCCCAGAAAATCACCGCTTCCCGGTCGATGAACTCTTTATCGAGACCCAGCCGGCTCACCTGCAAAAAGGGGCTCAAACACAAAAAATGTCGGCCGACGAAAGGGACACCTTGCGCGCAACCATAATCCGAGCGAAGTTGAAACAGGTTCCGGAGCCTGACATCGCGCGCCTCCAAGCGCCCGAGCCGAACTCTGATCCTACAAAACATGATGAATAACTTCACTCCGCGCGCTCAACAGGTTCTGGCTCTTGCCCGAAAGGAGGCAGACCGGTTCAACCACAATTACGTTGGCACTGAGCACCTTTTGCTTGGTCTCATTAAGTTGGGCCAAGGCGTCGCCGTGAATGTCTTGCAAAAGATGGGCCTCGACCTTGAAACCGTCCGCATGGAAGTCGAGAAACAGGTCGGCTCAGGTCCGGAGACTAAAATGGTCGGCAACATCCCCTATACGCCGCGTGTGAAAAAAGTCCTCGCCCTTGCCGGCAAGGAAGCCAAAAGCCTCCAGCACTCTTACGTCGGCACCGAGCACATCCT
>JBBRHN010000262.1:0-4184 GCA_038222685.1 Chthoniobacterales bacterium
AGCGTCCGAGTGTCTCGTGAAGACGGAGAGTCCATGTTCGCTGGTCGACGGGCATCGCCCAAGCGGGCTGGAGTGAGTCTCCTCCTTCGAGTCCAAGAAATCCGGAATGCGCCGCGTTTCCGAAATACTCCAGCGGAGGCGTGAAAAGGATGTCGGCGAGTGCTGCAGGCTGCTCTTCGCGCGGGGCTTGCGGATCGAAGCGTCCGATGGCCAGCGCGATGTGATGTTTGCCGAGGTCGCTGAAAACGCTCGGGGCGAGGGTTCGACGAAGGGTTTCCGGGTGGCTTCCGCGATTAGCTCCGCGCTCTTCCAATGTGATTTTTGCACTGCGAACGAGACTCGGAGACAGGACGCCGTTGCGGCAGGAGAACCCGAATTTGGATTCCGTCACGATAAAGAGGCCCTCCGATTCGTTGTCATCCGCAACGACGGCCCATCGGCTGGCTGGCATTTCCCACATCGCTTCCGCCTGCGTGTCGCCACCGAGTTGAGGACGGCGAACGCTGCCGTAAGGCGCAGCGAATCGCGCGTGGCGGCCAACGAATTTCGTCGGGAAATGAGTCTTGAGAAGTGTTTGCTCCTCTCGCCAGTCGAGTTGGTATTCGATGCGGAGCACGCTACTGGTCGCGTCGAGAATATAGTGAACCGCGACGTGACTGGCGCGTCCAAGCGGACGCTCGAAGACGACCGAAGCGGTGTGAACGCGGGCGGCAACGACGCGGACTTTCGCTTTGCGATTGTCGGGTTGCCCGAGCGAGAGTGCCTGGCGGTCGATGTCCCACGCTTCGAACGTGTGTGGGAAATCCGGGTAAAGGACAAATTCGTTTGCAGGTTCGGCGAACGGCACGTTCTCGCCGTCCACCGAGAACCGGGCGAGGCGGCCGAACGCATCAAAACGCGCATCGACGCGGCCATTCGCTAAGCGATTTGGCGAGGCCGAAACCGCATCGAACGTAACGGGCGAGAGCGATGACCACGGCTGACCTGAGAGCGGAGGAATCTCAAACGCCTCGCCGTCGCAAAATGCAACTCGAGGATGCGGAAGCGGATTGAAAATCGCGCGCGTTTTGCTTTTGGTTTTGCCAAGCAAGGTCTGGGAGTCGGCGAGGTTGCGAGTGGCGATTTCGGCCAGCTCCGGCTTGCCCTCGCTATAGACCTCGTGAATGGAGCTGCCGGGGATGTAGTCGTGGAACTGCGCGAAGACCACACGTTTCCAGTCGGCGGGACCGAGCGCGCGACCACCACTGGCGCAGGCCGCAGCCTCGCGAACCTGCAGAGCGCGTTCTGCCGCGCGCATGGCCGCCTTCACGTCACCGTGGGTCGTGTAGGTTCCCCGGTGGTATTCGAAATAGAGTTCACCGCGATAAACAGGGAGTTCGTCGCGCAGCTTGCCGAGACGATCAAAAAACCCGCCGAGCGTGCCCCAGCGCGACGCAGGCACGCCGGCGAGATCGGCCACCCGCCGGGCGCGTTCGCACATTTCCTCCGTAACGCCCCCGCCACCATCTCCGTAGCCTGTCGGCGCGAGGAATTCGTTGTGGACGTCGCACTGGCGGTGAGCGGCAGCGCCGGTGCGGAGCTCCCGAACGCTCACGACCTGATTGTAGCCGTTGTTCTGGCAAATATGCGCCGTGATTTCACTGCCATCGGCTCCCGCCCATCGGAAGCTGGAGTGAGGAAACGGGGTAATCGCGTTCCATGTGAGTTTGGTTGTGAAAAAATACTCCACGCCTGTTTCGCGCATCATTTGCGGGAGGCACCCGGAGTAGCCAAAAACGTCAGGCAACCAGAGGATCGGCGAAGCTTTTCCGGTCAAATCGCGGAACCCGTCCTGCCCAAGAATGAAGCTGCGCAGCAGTGCCTCGCCGCACGCGATGAGTGTGTCGCTTTCCACGTAAGTCGCGCCCTCAGCCTCCCACCGTCCCTGTTTGATTCGGGACTTCACGATCTTGTCCAGCGGTGGGGAGATTCGCCGAACGGCCTCGTAACTGGCGGGCTGCGAATAGGCGAATCGCATCTCTGGATAGCGATCCATCAGCCGATTTGCCGTCGCGAAGGTGTGAACGGCTTTTTGTTCACCAACACGCTCCGGCCACATCCAAACCAAATCGATGTGAGCGTGCCCTGTGAGCACTGCCGATGGACCCGCGCCATAACCAGGTAATTCTTTGAATGCTTTGGCCAGTGCTTTTTTTGCGCCCGAAAGACCGGAGACATCAAGGGCATTGACGGCATCGTCGAGAAAGCGAAGGAGTTGCCTCAAAAGCGGCGGCAGGAGGCCCAGCGCGGGCTTGGTGCCGATGGCACCGAATTCACCATCACGCGTCGGAAACGCCAGCCTCAACTCGTCGCGCATCAAATCCTCAAGCACCAGGAAATCGTGTAGCACATCCCACGCGAGATCGTTCCGCGAGAAAAGTTCAGCACCGGAAAAACGACTTCCTTCAGGACTCAACCCGGTCGCCTCGGGATGCCAAATCGCCGTTTGGCTCACGATGGTTTCCACCCAAACCTCGCGCGTTCCCGCAGGCAGCGGAGCAAACCGGTGGGCGACATCGACTCCATAATGCGGCACGCCGCCGACATACAACGTCGCCTCGGACTCGTCGTTCCATTTCAGATAAGTCCCGGCTTTCACCGCAGGCAGCGAAAGTTTGAACCAACGCTGATCCCAAAGTTTGCCGTAGTGCAGCGGAAGTTTGCTCAGCGGTTTTAGCGCGGCGGCGCGCGCCTTTTCCCAGGTCACGTAAGTCGGCGATGCCTCAGTCGCTGAGATGCTTTCGACCTCGGCCAGCCGAAGCCAGACTTGCTCTCGCACGCGTTGGACAGCTTGCGGAACGCGGGATGGAACGAGTTGGAGGAAGGGATTGGGCGGCAACATTTCCACGAATCAATACAGGTTCGCCTTACCGGGCGATGAAATTCTCAGAGTGTCGCAGCAGGTTTTTGATAGAATCGAAGTGCCTCGATCGGACTTCCAAAATCCTTGAGCGGATAAACTCCGCGCTCGCCGCCAGAGCCCGGGTCGCGCACGAGGTAGTCGAAACCGCGCTTGCCGCAGATCACAAGAAAATGGGTGACCCCATTGGGATAGCGGAGGCGGACGATGACCGGGTTTCCGTGCAGGAGATTCCAGTCGATGAGAAAATGCGAAGGCTTGTCTTCGTAATGCGGGAGCAGGTCGGCGGTCCGGGCCGAATCGATCTCCGCAGCCTTTTCCCAATACACCCATCCCTGCGGAGTGTAGCCACCATCGAGCGCGGTAAGGAAGCGGTTGAGTCGACCGGGATCCGTATCGAGCCCGTAGCTCGCCAGCACCATCGCCGCCGACGCGACCGCACAACCGACAGCCCGCATCGAATCCTCTGTCGGGCCGAGTTTTTCGTCCCCCCATCGCGGATCGCCCTGCAAGAAAATCGGGCCACCAATCATAACTTCACTTGGAAAAAACAAGCCACCCGAAGATGGCGTCGGCCGTTTTGCCATCCAATCCGTCGTCCACCACGCGCCGAAAGCCACGACACAGAGCGCGGCGGGAAGCAGGAAAGTTAAAAAGCGTCTTGCAGACATATCGGAATCGGGCGTTGTTAAATGCGTGTTGAAAGAAGGGCTAATATTTTTTGCTGCGACGACGCTCGTCTCGTCCGGCGCGGATTTCAATGAAGTTGTGCTCCGGCAAATCGCCACGATGCCTTCCGGCGGATCCTACGCGACAACCACGGCCGCGCACGCCGCGCTGGCGTCCGCTGCGGAGATTGACCCGACCGGCGTGCGATTGCGGCCTGAGCGGGCGAGACCCAGCTATTGCTCGGGCGCGACGTATTTGGTTTTTTTGAAGGCACTCGGCGAGTTGCAAAAAACGGGAAATCTTCGCCTCGAACGCACGCAGTGGGAAAGCCTGCTACCCGCCGCCATGGCCGATGGACACGGGGTTTGGGGGCGATGGAATGCCAACGGCCCGGGCACCGCGCGGTTGTTTCACGAGTTGTCTCTCGGTCGGAACTTTACCTCATTCGCCGAAGCACGCCCCGGTGATTTCCTCAAGATCTTCTGGATCGACGCCGTCGGAAAAAAAGAGCGCGGCCACTCGGTTGTTTATCTGGGAACCGAGACCAAGGACGGTGTGGAATACGTGCGCTTCTGGTCGAGCAACAAACCCGACGGCTACGGAGAAAAATCCGTCG
>JBBRHN010000263.1:0-4163 GCA_038222685.1 Chthoniobacterales bacterium
CCGCGCCCGGCAGGCAGGCCTCGACCCACGCGTGAAGCGCGCTCTCGGCTTTGCGGTCTTTCTCGGCGACATCACCTTCCCAGACGAATCCACTGGCAAGACGTGCCGCAACGCCGTTGATGCGGAGGGCCTCGGCGAGCAACACGGCGAAGTCGCGGCATGAGCCCGCGCCGCGTGCCAGCGTTTCGGCGGGCAGGAATGGATCGCCTTCATCGCGGCGCTCGTAGGCGAGATTATCGTGAATCCACGAATTCATTGCCACCAGTGTCTCGACCGTTGGACGCAACGGGGCTGCCGCGAGCGGCCCGGGCAATGCGATAGAGGACGAGGGCGTGAGGAAAGCTGAGAGGACGTTTCTCTCGTCCGGCGTGTAGTCGCACGGAATCTGGAGTCCGCGGGGGTCGAGCAGGAAGTGGAAGGGATTCCGTTCCTCGGTGGTGACGACGAGATCGAGACGGAACGGAAGTTCGCGGCGGGTCTCCGGGTAAAAACAGAACGCGATGAGGTTATCAAAAACGTCGCGGCGATATTGGACATCGGCACCCGGTGTTGTGGAGAAAACGCGCGACTCGACGTTAACAAAAAGGTCGGTTCTCGGAAAAATGCGGGCGACGTGGGGTGAGAGCGAGACGGGTTCGTCGTAGAGGTAGTCGGCCTCGTAGTGGATCTGGAGTTTCATTTTTTTTCGGTGAGGCGCTTCATGTGCACGCGGACTTTCATGTTTTGGGCACCTGCGCCCTTAAAGGTGCCGCGAACGGGAGTGGAGTCGCCGAAGTCGCGTCCGACGGACACAGTGACGTGTCGCTCGCCGCACCATTGGTTGTTAGTCGGATCGAGCGCGACCCACTCGAAACCGGGAACCATGACTTCAACCCACGCGTGAGTCGCAACGGAGCCGACGAGTCTGCGTTGGCTGGTTGCCGAAGCGGGCGGGGCGTCGGTTTCGATGTATCCGCAAACATAGCGCGCCGGGAGCCCGGCCGTGCGCAAAACACTGAGCATGATGTGAGTGAAATCCTGACAGACGCCGGCCTTTTTTTTCCACACCGATGAGAGGGAGGTTTCGAGATCGGTGGAGCCCGGTTTGTATTCGAATCGCTCGTAAATGGCGTGGTTCAAAGCCACGACCGCCTCGCCGAGCGGCAGATCGCTGCGCAGATACTTGCGCGCCCATTCACCCGAGGGGCCGCCCGTGGGAACCGCCTGCGTGGGCTGCAGGTAATCAAAAACGTCGGGCAGACGTGAGGAGAAAATCTGGCGTGTCTCGGCCACCGTGAGTGCGAGCGCTTCTGTCAGAACCCGGCGCGGGCGTGTGCGCACGGTCATGCGATTCGTGACCGTGAGTCGCTCGTGGCGCAACGTCATCGAGTAAAATGTCGTCTTGTTGCCGAAGTAGTCGTCGTATTGGGAAGTCGCCGCTTCAGGTGCAAAAATCACATCATGCGAAACGATCTCCTGTTCGGGACGGGAGGCGGGAGTGAGGCGGACTTCGAGATAGGCTTCGCTTGCGCGGCGGCCGTAGCGGTAGTCGGTCACATGCACGATCTCAAAAAGCATTTTTCAGGCCGGGTAGGGAGGGATGGGGTTCGGGACGCATGTGGACTTGATGGTTGAGGAAACCGTCGGAGACGAGGTCGTGGATTCCGAGCACGCGTTTAAGGAGAAACTGGCACTGCGTCTGCAAGACGGACACGCGCGCGCCGACTGGCCGCTGCTCGCGGAGGAGGGCGTCCCAGTCACTTGCAAGAATTGCTTGAATGAGATCCTCGATGGCTTCTAGCGCGCGTGCGGTGGCTGGCGACGACGTGTCTTCGCCCTCGCGAATGCGCGAGACGCATCCAGTGAGGCAGCGAGCGACGGAACGCGGAGCGAGGCGGTTTTTCCAGAGCAAATCGAGCAACGGCCCCTGCTCGATACGCATTTGATAGACCCGCCGATAAACATCGCGACTGTTGAGGAGTCGGAGGAACGCGGAAAGGCGAATTTCGATCGCATGCTCGTTGCCTGGCTCATCGTCGGTTTGGAGCAACGGTCCGGAGATCGAAGTCACCGCGTTGGCTGTGATGGCCGCGCGTTCAATGAGTTGTCCCACCTCGCAGAATTTCCACCCGCCGTCGGCGATCATCGTCGATTCCGCGACGCCGAAAAATTGTGGAATGAGTTGCCGGGCAAAATCGCAAAGTTTGCGCGATGATGCGGCGAGCGATTCGGGAGCGGCGTCGGGTTTGAAGCGCGTGGTCTGAAAGCGTTCCCTGAGAATGCTCAATACACTCCAGGCTTCCGGGCTGAGGGTTTCCAGAATGGACTCCGCATTGGCCGAGGCCCGCAAGATCGCGCTCACGACGGACCCCGGCTCTTCGAGATCAAGCGTGAGACGATAGCGACCGACAGGGCTCGAAATCGTTCGTCGGCTACCGGTGCCCGCGCCCTCGAGCGGCGGGAGGATACGGTTCCAGACGGGGCGATAGTGTGTGCGTTCGGTGGGGTTGAGTTCTTCGAGCTCGAGCGACTCGATCACGCCAACCATGCCCGCGAGATTATAGGCGCGCTCAAGGTAGCGTCCGATCCAGTAAAAGGCCTCCGCGACGCGGCTGGTCACGTGTTGAGCCGGGAGAACCGGATCGATGTGGCGTGGCAGATCCGCAGCGGTATCCGACGGGGAAAAACCGACTTGTACCCACGTGTCCTTGCTGCCGCCGCCTAGTTCGGACGATGTGAAGTTTGAGGTCTCCGTCGAGACGCGGGTCAGCGCGCCGGGGAAAATCTCGTAGTGCCCGTCAGGTTTTCGCAGAGCAAAGATGATGTGATCCTGACGCCGCGTGGCGCGTTGACCGTTTTGGTAGCACACCGTCTCCGCGTCGCAGGCCTGCGGCTGCGCCACGAACTGGGATGCGTTGGCAGCGATTTCTTTTCTCACGGACTCGATTTCCTCCTCCGCGGGTCGTCGTCCATCACCGCCGAGCAAGATGCGTTCGCCGTGAAGAGGACGGATGGTGTAGTTTTCCAAATCCGAAAGAACCATTTCCTGTTGATCGAGATCGCCCAGCCAGTAAGTCGGCACACTTCGAAGCATGGGGCGCTCGCCGAGATAGTGGCGGATGATCTGCGGCGCGAGTGCCAGCAGGCTGCGGTCATCGGCGAGTTGGGAACCGATCCCGTTGACGACCGAGACCGTGCCCTTTCGGATGCAATGCACGAGGCCCGGCACGCCGAGCATCGAATCGCGGCGAAATACCATCGGATCGAGCCATTGGTCGGAAACGCGACTGTAGATAATTTCAACTTTTTCCAATCCCGAAACGGTCTTCAGATAAACCGCATCATTGAGCACAAGCAGGTCGCCGCCCTGAACGAGAGGGATGCCCATGCGGCGTGCGAGAAAACTGTGCTCTGAGTAAACCGCACTGCCCGGACCAGGCGACAAAAGGACAACGGTCGGATCGGAAACCTGCGAAAACGAGCGCAGCATTTCGAGGATGTCTGTCGGTGCCTCCGAGATCGAGTGGATCGATGTTTCTTGAAACGATTGAGGAATCACCCGCGCGAGGGCGCGGCGATTTTGGATCATATACGACATGCCCGAGGCATTGCTGAAGTAATGATGTTTGACCGCCAGTTTGCCACTGGGCAAACGGCAAATTCCGAGTCCGCTCAAATGCAGATACGCCCCGCCCGGCGGCGGAAGATTCGCCGCCGCACGCTGAAAAAACGAGCTCCCCAGCACAGGTTGAATCGGCACTTCGTTTTCTCGCAGGATGGTTTTCGTCGAATAAACATCGCGCAGAAAAAGTTCAAATGCTCTCAGCCGTTGCTGAATCCCCGCCACGAGCGGTTCCCACTCCTCCGGCGTAAATATTTGCGGAAGCAAATCGCAAAACCACGGACGGCTTCCCCATGGTCGGTCTCGGTTGACGTCAAACGTCACGCCCATCTCACGCATCGTCGCCTCCAAACGCTCGTCGAGCGCCCGCACGCGAGGCCGCGGCATGGCGTCGAGGCGGTCAAACAGCGGACGATAAACGTCGCGAGGCTCCCGCCCTTCCGTAAACGTTTCGTTCCAACACGAAAAATCCTGTTTCCCCTTCAAGCTCTTGACTGGCTCCCCTGATGACACTCCTCAAGGCTTTCGACCCTCGTCGATCTGGTCAAGTGCAATCGCTGTC
>JBBRHN010000264.1:0-4147 GCA_038222685.1 Chthoniobacterales bacterium
GAGGGTCGGAAATCCCTCCACGCTGTATTGAGACGCGAGCTTCGTGTTGGCTGGAGTCGGCTCTTCGGATCTCGGAAAATCGAGTTCCACGAGCTGTAAGTTTTTGCTCGCAAACGCCAAAAAGTCTTTCTGCGAGAGTGTATCTTTTTCGAGCTTTTTGCATGGAGGGCACCAGTCTTTACCCGTGAAGAGCACGAGGGTATTTTGGTCGGCCTTCTCCGCGGCAGCTGTAGCGGCGGGATAGTCGGTTGGCCAACCGGCAAAGACGGCGGAGGATGTGACGGCGAGAACTGCGAACCAGCGGAGGATGGATTTCATAAGCCTTAATAGTCCACCATCCCGCGAATTTTTCAACGAGAAAAAGCGTCCGCGTCGAAATTCGGGGCGATATCAGCATCCAGTGCCGACACCGCACCGCTGGCAAGATGATGCGCGGCGGCATACGCAATCATCAACGCGTTGTCCGTTCCGAGCCCCGGCGGCGCAAATCTCAAACCCATCCCCTCGCCAGCCGCCCTCTGCGTCGCCGCTGCCCGCAAAGCCGCGTTGGCACTCACCCCGCCGCTCATCGACACCGTCGTCCGGCCTTCGTCATTCGCGGCCCGGAAAGCCTTCGCGACCAACACATCAACAATCGCCTGCTGAAAAGAAGCGCAAATATCCGGCAGCGCCCCCTCCTCAAATCCCTTGTCAACAAACGTGCGGACCGAAGTCTTGAGTCCGCTGAAACTGAAATTCCCGTCTCCCGAGTCGAGCATGCCGCGCGGAAACTCAAACCGCGCCGGATTACCTCCGCGCGCCAGCCGATCAATCTCGACGCCCCCCGGATAACCCAACCCAAGCAGCTTGGCGACTTTGTCAAACGCCTCTCCGGCCGCATCGTCCCTCGTTCGACCAAGAATTCGGTAGCACCCGAACTCCGCAACATCAAACAGCAACGTGTGCCCGCCACTCACCACCAACGCAATATGCGGCGGAATCAACGGCTCTCCGAAAAACGGCGAGAGCAAGTGACCTTCAATATGATTGACCGCCAAAAAAGGTTTGCCCGCCCCGATAGCCAGCCCCTTCGCACTCGACGCGCCCACCAGCAACGCCGCCGCCAGCCCCGGTCCCGTCGTCGCCGCAATCGCATCCAATTCCGAAAACGTCACCCCCGCCTCCCCCATAGCCCGATCAATCATCACCGGCAACAACTCCAAATGATTTCGCGACGCCACCTCAGGCACGACACCCCCGAACTCCGAGTGAATCTCCGCCTGGCTGAACAACGCGTGCGCCCGCACATCTCCAAAACCGCTCAACACAGCCGCCGCCGTCTCATCGCACGAAGTTTCCAGCGCGAGAATCATTGAGCGGCCAAGCGTTCCCGGATGGCTTCGAGCTCCAAGACGGCGTGAAGATCACGAGGGCGACCCATCGCTCGTTTCGCCTCAATGAGTGCATCAAGGCTCAGCACACGAATCTTCATCCCGTCGACTACAATCGCCTCACTCCTCGCTAAGCACTCCAGATAGCTGCCGATGCCTTTGATTTCTCCAAGGCAATCGAGTTGCCCCCACGTTGTCGAAAGGTAGAGGTTCTTGAGTCCACCTCGCTCAGCCTGTTCACGCGTGAAGCACAGGCGTTCAGGCGTCATCCGGTGAACCGGGGCCATGGTTTGAACCGCTTCAAATATGCGAATGAGGTTGATTGGCTCCATCCTGCAAACAACGTCCACGTCTTGCGTCATCATCGACCCCCCGTGAATAAGACTTCCAAGCCCGCCGGCGACAACAAACTCAACCCCAAACGCTGCGAGTTGCTTTGTGATGCGGGTCAGTTCATTCATGAGACTCTATGTAGGCGCGGCGCAGCGAGGCCGCTTCGTTGAGGATCGAATCATTTCTGGCCAAACGCTCAGCCGGAGAGAGGCGCAGATTCTCGTCCAACAGGGAAATATCAATACCATACGCCCGGGCACGCTCGACTGCCGTAAGCCCGTCATCGGTTCTCCAGAACTTCTCCAACTCCGGCTTTATAGTCTCGTGGGCGTCCATCAATCACATTTTGACAGAGCGTGAGCGAATAACAAGGTCGAGAGGCATTCAACAAATCAGCAGCAACCGCGGCGGCTGGCCGGGCATTGTTGCCGGTGCACGATGGATGCACGGCAAGACAGGACTTCCCGGATACGCCGTTGCCACACGCCAGAGGTTGCCGACTCCGAAGGCGAATGGACGCGCACCCGGCGATGAGATGTAGTGCAGGTCGAAAAAGTTCTCGTTCAAGTATTCCGCAAAGCCATCGTCATCCTGGCCTCCGTAGAGTTTGAGAAGCTCCGCCCGCGTGCCAGGCTCATCGACACGCCGCTGCGCCTCGTCATTGCACAAGCCCTCCGAAGAAAGCCCTGAGTAAGTGCAGAGCCAAGTATCCGCCTCCACCGTCGCGCTGTCCACATGCCACGACTGCACATGCGTCGGCACCGCGCCATCCTCCAAGTCGTGAAGATAGCCGTTCACGCAGTCCAAGCTGGGAGCAAGTTCGCAAGCCCGGAGAAGCTCCAGATCTTGCAGGATCATGTCACGAGCCAACTTGCCGTTCGCACTGAGTTCCAAGGCAAGCAGCCGCCCCTCATCGATGCTCGTGATCCCTCGGCCAACAGCGAGCCGGTCCACCACCTCGCCATAATCTCCCTGGAGCACACGCTCCCAGCAAAGAGCATTCATCTCGCCGCCAAAACTCGTCGAGACCAGCTCATCGAAGCTTCCGACCATCCGGACAGTTCGCAGCAGGGAAAAATCCGTAGCGGCAGTCACCGCTCTCACCCGCGCGAGTGAAACGGGAAATCCGTGTAGCCCTCTGCCGTCGGTGCCGACCATTGCTTCACGTCCGCTGGAGGATTCAGTTCCCAGCCATTTGCGAAACGATCAACAAGATCCGGATTGCTCAAAAACGGACGCCCAAACGCAATCAAATCTGCCTCTCCGCCCGCAATCGCCGCCTCGGCCGTCTCCTGCGTATAGCCGCAATTCCCCATCAACGGCCCGGAGAACACCGCTCGAAAATCCGCCAGCGTCATCGGCTTGCCCTGCTCGTGGAAACCAAACGCCAGTCCGTCCATCACATGCAAATAAGCGAGCCCGTAACCATTGAGTTGCGTCGCGACAGACGTGAACGTCTCGCGGAAATCCGGCGACCCCATGTCGTTAAAAATCCCATTCGGCGAGAGCCGCACGCCCACCCGATCCGATGGCCAAACGCTCACAACCGCCTCAACGATCTCACGCAAAAACCGAGAACGGTTCTCCAAGCTCCCGCCATAATCATCCGTCCGATGATTCGTCTTGGAGTCGAGAAACTGATTGATCAGATACCCATTCGCCGAGTGAATCTCAACGCCATCAAACCCCGCCGCCTTCGCCCGCTCGGCCGCCCGACGATAATCTTCAACCACCGCCTTCACCTCAGCCGTCTCCAACGTCCTCGGCACCTCGTAAGGCAGCTTCCCAACCGGCGTGTGAATCTCATCCCCATTGATCTTAACCGCCGAAGCCGACACCGCCGGTTGCCCGTTGTGAAAACTGCTGTGCGACGCCCGCCCGCAATGCCAGAGCTGAAGAAAAATCGGCGTCCCCCGCCCATGTAGCGCCGCCGTGATCTTCCCCCACCCCGCCACCTGCTCCTCATTGTAAATCCCCGGCGAATCCACCCACCCAATCCCCTGCTCCGAAATCGTCGTCGCCTCGCTGATGATCAGCCCCGCCGAAGCCCGCTGCATATAATACTCCAACATCAAATCATTTGGAACCCTCGTGCTCCCCGCCCGCCCCCGCGTCAAAGGCGCCATCACCACCCGATTGCGCAGCGGCAAACCGCGGAGATCAAACGGAGAAAGTAAATGAGGCGAGATGGTTGTCGGCAAAGTTGTCATGGTAAAATTTCGAGCCGATTGAGGGCGTCTGTTGGGTGAAGGCGAACGCACGAAGGTTCCGAGTCTCAAGCTGAATCCGCGAAGAGAACTTCGAAGGCACTAAATCTCCGTTCACGACTTGGGCCCGGCTGCCAATAAACTGATAGTCGTCGGGAGCATTTGTTCGGTCGGGAGCAAATGAGTCGCGATTACAGGAAGCCGAACCGCTGAACACGCAGTTCCAATGGCCTCCAG
>JBBRHN010000265.1:0-4119 GCA_038222685.1 Chthoniobacterales bacterium
ACCGCCTCGCCTCAGAAAACCGCACCTTTACCTCCGATGAGTTCATGGATCTCCTCGTCGGTTGGTGCCGCAACTACAAGGTCGCCTCCATCGAAGATCCCGCCGCCGATACCGACTGGCACGGATGGCAACGTTTTTACCAAGCCTGTGGCTCGACCACCCAAATCATCGGCGACGACCTTTTTACCACGAATCTCTCCCGCGTTAAAGAAGGCATCTCGCGCGGCGTCGCCAATTCCGTTCTTATCAAGCTCAACCAAATCGGCACAGTGACGGAAACCCTCGACGCCATCCGCCTCACCCGGCAAACCGGTTGGGCCCCTGTTATCAGCGCCCGCTCTGGCGAGACCGAGGATGCATTCATCTCCCACCTCGCCGTAGCCACCAACGCCGGACAACTCAAAGTTGGCTCCTTTTGCCGCAGCGAGCGCATGGCCAAATGGAACGAATGCCTCCGCATCGAACGCCTCCTCGGCTCCGAAGCAACCTTCCCCGGAAAAAACGCACTCGCCCAAAACCTCCCGCGCCCATCCCGCTGAAACAGCGCGTCCAGGCATTTTTTGACTGGCGACAAACGCCCGTTAGCTTTATTGTGTGCCGATGTCGTCAAAGTCGGCCCCTCCTATTCTTCAAAAGCTGCTCGATAAATTCAGCAACTCGCGGGACTTCACTATCTCGTTTGTCCTGCATCTGATCCTCATCGCAATTTTCGGCACGAGCGTCTTGTTCCAAGCCGTTCAGGAGCCGCCGGATTTTGAAGGCGAGAGCGGCGGCTTCGTCGCCGGGAGTGAAGAGGCTGCAACGCCACCGCAGACCCAACAGCAAGTTCCTCAAACGCCGAACATCACTGTCACCGCCTCTCCAACGTCGAGCTCGATCACCGCGATCACCACGCTGGCGCCGTCAGCCATCAATTTCACGATGGCTCAAATGGTCGTCAACCCCACTCAACCAACCGCTCCCACCGCGTCGCAAATGGCGGCGCCGAAACCTTCGTCCAGCGGTGGACTCTCCGGTGCCGAAGCCTCTGCCATCAAAGGCTTCACCGGCGGCTGGGGCAAAGGCACAGGTTCCGGCACGGGCACACGCAGCCGCGAGTTTGAGTTCGTTGCCTACCTCGGTCAATACGCTGGCGGAAATTGGAACTCTACCGTTCGCATCGTCAGCAACAAGATCGAGACCGGCAGCCTCCCGAACCTCCTCTACTTCATGAGCGACCGCTCGAAGAACAAGGTCAAAACCAACTACACCAACGTTAAAGCCATCAAGCTCGACAGCGACGAAATCTTTGCCGTTAAACCTCCCTTCATTTTTCTTACCGGAACACGCGATTTCCGCCTCACCGAAAAGGAAGTCGAGAACCTCCGCAAATACGTCCGCCTCGGCGGAGCCATCTGGGGCGACAGCTCTGTGCCGGGACTCAACTCCCGATTCGACATCGCTTTCCGTCGTGAAATGAAGCGCGTCATCCCCGATGTCGATAAAGACTGGGAGGTCTTGCCCGACAATCACCCCATCTACACGCAAGCGTATTTCCCGGAAGTCAAAACCGTCCCACCCGGTCTCAACTTCTATCGCGATCCCATTTTCGCCCTCAAAATCTACGGCGAAGTCGCCATCATTTACACATCCAACGACTACGGAGACATGTGGCAAATCGGCCTCAATCAACAAGGACAGATCGACATGCGCCGCAACGCCCAAAACGCTTTCGTCGCGATCAATCAAGTCATCTGGGATAATCGCGAGACTTACATCCGAAATCTCACCCCCGAGTCCCTCGCCGAGACCTACAAGTTCGGCACCAACGTCGTCATTCACCTCCTCACCCGCTGGGAGGCCAAGACCCGCACGGCCACCTCGCTTTAGAAGTCGGTAAACTTTTTTGACAGGAATTCGACACGGGACGCATTGAAGCGGTAGAATCTGGGCATGTCCTTCGTCCACCTTCATTGCCATTCGGAGTATTCCCTCCTCGATGGGGCCATCCGCGTCGGCGACCTCGTCCGCAAGGCTTCCGAGCTCGCCATGCCAGCGGTCGCTCTCACCGATCACGGCAATCTCTACGGTGCGGTCCCGTTCTACCAAGCCGCGAAAAAAAAGGGCGTTAAGCCCATCATCGGTTGCGAAGTTTATATCGCTCCGGGTTCAATGCGGGAGAAAAACGCATCCTCAGGCAAAGACATCGCCTCCCATTTTACCTTGCTTGCCGCCGACGCCGAGGGTTACCGCAATCTTGTCAAACTCGTCAGCGCCGCGCACCTCGAAGGCTTTTACTACAAACCACGCATCGACAAGGAACTCCTCGCAACTTTCTCAAAAGGCCTCATCGCCCTCAGCGGATGCCTCAAAAGCGAGGTGAGCGCGCACCTCGAACAAGGCCGCCCCGCCGAGGCCGAGCGCGTCGCCGCCGAATACCGCGACATGTTCGGCAAAGAAAATTTCTTCATCGAAATCCACGACCACGGCATCGACGCCCAGCACCGCATCAATCCCGGCCTCGTCAAACTCGCCTCTTCCCTCGACCTCGGCCTCGTCGCCGCCAATGACGTTCACTTTCTCGAACGCTCCCACCACGAGGCCCACGATGTCCTCATCTGCATCGGCACCGGCTCAATGGTGATGGACGAAAAACGCATGCGCTACGTTCCAGAGCTCTATTTCAAAACCGCCGAAGAAATGCGCGCCATTTTCGCCGAACTCCCGGAAGCCTGCGACAACACGCTCGCCATTGCCGAACGCTGCAACTTCGAAATGGAATTCGGCGTGCCGAAGTATCCCGCTTACGAAGTTCCTGCCGGAAAATCTCGCGAGGACTACCTCCGCGACCTTTGCTACGCGGGCCTCGCCACGCGTTATGGCGAGCGCGCCGAAAATGAAAAAACCCTTCGCGACCGCCTTGATTTCGAACTCTCCGTCATCTTCAAAACCGGATTCGTCAGCTACTTTCTCATCGTCTGGGACTTCATCGCCTACGCCAAAAGCAAAGGCATCCCCGTCGGCCCCGGACGCGGCTCTGCCGCCGGCTCGATCATCGCTTACGTTCTCGGCATCACCGATATCGACCCCATCCGCTTCGATCTCATCTTCGAACGTTTTCTCAATCCTGAACGCGTGAGCCCGCCCGACATCGACGTCGACTTCTGCATGGAGCGCCGCAGCGAAGTCATCGACTACGTTCGCCACAAATACGGCGAACGCGCCGTCTCCCAAATCGTCACCTTCGGCACCCTCGGCGCAAAAAGCGTCGTCCGCGACGTCGGCCGCGTCCTCGGCTGGAGCTATGGCGATGGGGATCGCATCGCCAAGATGATCCCCAACGAGCTCAACATTACGCTCGAATCTTCCGCTAAAAAAAATCCCGAACTCGCCACCGCCATTGAGACCGAGCCCGCCGTCCGCCAGCTCTGGGACTACGCCACCGTGCTCGAAGGCCTCAGCCGCAACGCGGGCATCCACGCCGCCGGAGTCGTCATCGGCGACCGAGCGCTCGACGAATTTATTCCCCTCTGCCGCGGCAAGGAAGACGAAGTTGTCACGCAATACGCCATGGGTCCCCTCACCGATCTCGGCATGCTTAAGATGGATTTTCTCGGCCTCAAAACCCTCACCGTCATGAACGAGGCCGTGCGACTCATCCATCGCAAAACCCCGGACTTCGACCTCGCCACCATCCCCACAGAAGATCCCGCTTCCTTCGCCATCTACAACAAAGGCGAGACCCTGGGTATTTTTCAGATGGAAAGCGGCGGTATCACGAACTGCTGCAAACGTTTCGACGTAAAAACCATCGACGACATCGTCGCCATCGGCGCCCTTTACCGTCCCGGCCCCATGCAATTCATCGATGACTACATCGAACGCAAAAAGGGTCTGAAAAAAATCGAATACATCCACCCCCTTCTGGAAGAAGTCTGCGCCGAGACCTATGGGATCATCGTCTATCAGGAACAGGTGCAAAAAGCCGCCGCAGTGCTAGCCGGCTACTCCCTCGGCGACGCCGATCTTCTCCGCCGCGCCATGGGAAAAAAGGACGCCGAGAAGATGGAAAAAGAGCGCACCCGCTTCGTCGAAGGCTGCGCCAAAGTCCACTCCATGGATTCCAAAGTCGCCAATGCC